>CALMLJ010000638.1 GCA_937868025.1 uncultured Acidimicrobiaceae bacterium | reverse complement strand
TCCCGCTGGACCCCGCCGAGATGGCGAGCCCCATCGCGTTCCAGTTCAGCGGCGGTGCACCGGGCGCGTTCGTCGCCTTCGCCGACCACGCTGCCCACGAGCTCGGAGCGAAGCGGGTCGCCGTCCTCTACGCCAACACTCCACAGATCTCGGTGGCCGCCGTCGACTACGGCATCGCGATGCTGAAGGCCCTGGACGTCGACGTGACCGAGGTCGCGTTCGACCTCACGACCCAGGACTACGCCTCGATCGTGCAACGCGCCGCCGAGACGTCACCCGACGCGATGCTGGTGGGAGCAGCCGACTTCGCGTGCCCCAAGGTGATGCAGGCCATCGCCGATCTCGCACTCGACACGACGATCTACATGGTCGGCTCCTGCGCAGACGCCAAATGGATCGAACAGGTCGGCGCCGAGAAGATCGCGGGCACGATCTTCAACATCGAGTCCCGCGTCGAACGCACCGGCCCCTACGACGCCGACATCGAGATCTACACGTCGGTCATCGACCAGTACGGCAAGGGCGTCAACGCCAAGGGCGCGGCAACCGTGGCGTTCCGGGGCGCCATGAACCTGTACTCCGTGCTCACCGACCTGGGCGACGACCCCACCTCGGCAGAGGTCATCGACGCGTTCCGCGGCGCGAAGGAACGGAAGAGCTTCGACGGCTACCCCTACACCTGCGACGGCAAGCAGATCCCCGAGCTCCCGTCCCTCTGCGCCTCCCAGGAGGTGCTCGTGTCCATCGCCGCCGACGGACAGACCTTCAGCGAGGAATCCGACGGCTGGATCGACGTCCCGAAACTCGTCGCCGAGTACCTGCGGTGATGTGACCCAACACCTGGCGTACCTGATCCTCGGGCTCGGCGCCGGCGCCGCGCTCTCCCTCCTCGCCTGTGGGGTCGTCCTGACCGAGCGCGCCTCGGGCATGGTGAACTTCGCGCACGCGGCGATGGGCATGTACCTCGCCCACGCGTTCTACGAGTTCCGCGAGACCGGCGACCTCGTGTTGCCGATCGTCGGGCTTCCGGCGCGGGTGCACCTGCTCCCCCGCCCCACCGTCGCCACCGCAGTGGTCGTGATGGTCGTGTACGCCGCGTTCCTCGGCGCGGCCGTCTACCTGCTCGTCTTCCGTCGACTGGCGAAGGCACCGGCGTTGGCCCGAGTTGTCGCGTCGATCGGCCTGTTCCTGTACCTCTGGGCGATGGTCGGGCTGCGGTTCCCGAACCCCCCGGCCATCCGCCGGATCCTGCCCAGCCGAGCGGTCCAGATCCTCGGCCACCCCGTGTTCCAGGACCGGTTGTGGTCGGCCGTCGTCGCGGTCGTGGTCACGGCACTCCTCTGGGCCACCTTCCGGTTCGCGCGATTCGGACTGGCGACCATCGCCGCGTCCGAGTCACGCAAGGGTGCCGAGCTCACCGGAATCAACAGCAGCGCCGTCGCGCTCGTGAACTGGATGCTCGCCACCGTCCTGGCCGGTGTCGCCATCGTGCTCATCGCGCCCGTCAACCAATTGGACCCGCTCAACCTGTCGCTCCTGATCGTCCCGACGCTCGCCGCCTGCCTGCTCGGCGGGAGCCGGTCCTTCGTGACCGTCTCCGCCGCGGCGTTCGCGATCGGCATGGCGCAGTCCGAGATCGTGAACCTCCAGGTCGGCTGGCACTCGCTCTCCGGCCTGGGCCTGCAGCAAGGCCTGCCGTTCCTCCTGATCCTCGCCACCCTGGTCGTGCGCGGTCGGAGCCTGCCGAGCCGCGGCGAACCCGAGGCGGCCCGTCTCCCGGCGTCGCCGGAGCCGCGTCTGGTGGCGCCGACCGCGCTCGTCATCGGGGCAGCGGCGATCCTGGTCCTGCTCCTGGCCGGCCCGAGCTGGCGTTCCGCGGTGATCACGTCCGCCATCGCCGTGACCATCAGCCTGTCGGTGGTCGTGCTCACCGGGTACGTCGGCCAGATCTCGCTCGCACCCTTCGCCTTCGCCGGCATCGCCGCCTTCGGCCTGGCCCGACTCAGCGACTGGGGGATTCCGTTCCCGTTGGCGCCTCTGGCGGCGATCGCGGGCACCGGCCTCATCGGGATCGCGGTCGGTGTCCCCGCCACGAAGGTCCGGGGCATGAACCTCGCCATCGCCACGCTCGGGGCCGCTGTCGCCATCGAGCAGCTCCTGTTCAAGTGGCGGCCGTTCGTCGATGCCGGCGTGAACGGCGCCACCGAGCCGTCGCTCTTCGGGGTCAACCTCGGCATCTCGGCCCGCGGCTCGGACTACCCGCGCTCGGCGTTCGGCATCTTCACCGTGGTCGTGGCGACCGCGGCCGCCGTCGGCATCGCGAACCTCCGGCGGGGTCGAATCGGAGTCGCCTGGCTCGCCGTCCGGTCCAACGAACGGGCCGCGGCCGCCGCCGGTATCGACGTGGTGGGCGCCAAGCTGTCCGCGTTCGCGTTGTCGTCCCTGCTCGCCGGGCTCGGCGGTGTGCTGCTGACCTACCAGCGGTTGACGTTGACCACCGACAGCTTCGCCGTGTTCCTCTCGCTGGCAACGCTCGCACTCACCTACCTGGCCGGCATCGCGTCGGTGAGCGGCGCCGTGCTCGCCGGGGTGCTCACGCCGCTCGGCGTGTTCGCGGTGATCAGCGGACAGGATCCGGTGCGGGTGAGCCCGTACTCGTTCGTCGTCAACGGAGCGCTGCTCGTCGGGGTCGCGCTCGTCTACCCCGACGGCCTCACGGGCGCAGCGACACGACTGGCGCGCTGGGCCGCACGCCGGTGGGGGTCAGCGGGCCGCGGCGAGGCGAGCGAGCTTCGCGGCGACGTCGCCGGCGTCGAGTAGCGCGCACATCTCGGCGAACCCCGCGTCGGGACCCGTCCAACGCCAGTCCGCCGGGGTTCCCACCTCGACGTCGAACTCGAGCGTGGCAATGCGCCGGAACAGCAACGCTTCCTCGAAGTGCTCCGCCAGGGTCGCGCACAACTTCGCACCGCCACGGACGGTGATGTCCCACTGTCCGGGATTGAGCGGGATGTCCTCGATGTGGCGGTACCGGCTGAGCACCGCCGCGGCGGACTTCGCACCCCACCCCGCCAGCCCGGGGAAACCGTCGGCGGTATCACCGACGAGCCCCAACCAGTCCGGGATCGACTCGGGCTCGACCCCGAACTTCTCCCGCACGCCGGCCTCGTCGCGGAACACGCCGGCGCGCCGGTCGAACTGCACGATGTCGGGATCCGACACGCACTGCGCGAGGTCCTTGTCGGGGGTGCAAATCACCGCGCGTTCGATCGACGGATCGGCGGCCGCCACCCGGGCCGCGGCGCCCAACGCGTCGTCGGCCTCCACCTCGACCATGGCCCACACCGTGAATCCCGCCGACCGAAGCGCATCCTCGAGCAGGGGGAACTGCGCCTTCAGGACGGGGTCGATCCCGTCGCCGTTCTTGTAGCCGGCGTAGAGGTCGTTGCGGAAGGACTCGATGACGTGATCGGTCGCGACCCCGATGTGGGTCGCGCCATCGTCGAGCATGCCGGTGAGCGACCGGAGTACCCCGCGGACGGCGCCGACCTCCATTCCCGACCCGTTGAGATGGCCACCGCCGGGCGAATAGAAGTAGCGGAAGAGCTCGTAGGTGCCGTCGACCAGATGGACCTGCGTGCCCGACGGCGTCGCCGCGTGCGATGACGGCGAGGGCGGGGCGGCGGGAGGCGGGTCAGTCACGGCTCCAGCCTGTCACAGACCCGTTCAGGGCGGCCTGCCTCAGGCGGGCGAACCGACGGGGTGACGCGGCTCGGCGTCGAGATCGTGACCGAGCACCTTCGTGGCGATCCGACCGAGGGTGAGGAACTCCTCGCGATCGACGCGGTCGACCAGGCGGGCCCGAACGCCCGCGACGTGGTGCGGAGCGACCTCGACGAGCAGCTGCCGACCGGCAGGGGTGAGGCGGGCGATGAAGCCGCGGCGATCGGTCTCGCAGTTCTCCCGGATGACGAGCCCACGCTCCTCGAGGCGATCCACCCGGTAGGTGAGCCGACTGCGGGACACGAGCACCCGGGCGGCGAGCTCGCTCATGCGCAGGCCACTCTCCTCCGCCTCGGACAGATGAACGAGCACTTCGTAGTCGGCACCCGTCAAGCCGAACGCCGCGACATCTGTGTCCATGCCGTCGATGATTCGCCCGCAGAACTCGACAACGGCTCGCCACGCCAGCTGTTCGTCGGCCTCGAGCCACCTCACTGGTTCCATCTGGCGACCGTACCCTCGGTCGTTCCAAACCGAACAGAATTGGGTAGATCCGCTCAACCCGTGGCGGGTCAACCTTCCTGGACGAGTTCGATGAGGGTGCCGAAGCTCCCCTTGGGGTGGATGAAGGCCACCGTCGTGCCGCGACTACCCGGGCGCGGGGCGGTGTCGATCGGCGTGGCACCGGCCGCGATCATGGACGCGAGGGCCTCGGCGCAGTCGTCGACGCGGTAGCCGATGTGGTGCAGGCCTTCGCCACGCTTCTCGATCGACTTGGCGATGGGCGAGTCGGGACGCGTGGCCGCCGTCAGCTGGATGTAGGAGTCGGCGACCTTCACCAGGGCCTCCTCGACACCGTCGGACTCGACGATCTCACGGTGGTGGACCTCGGCGCCGAACGCCTCGGCGTAGTAGGCGATCGCGGCATCGA
>CALMLJ010000637.1 GCA_937868025.1 uncultured Acidimicrobiaceae bacterium | reverse complement strand
CGAGTTCCCGGCGCACATGCCCGACACCGGCGAACGAGTCCCAGCCGACCCCTCGAACTTCATCCGCGACCTGTTCCTCGCCAACGGCGGACGCATCAACGCTCGTCTCGTCGACAACGCGATCGCCCGCCACACGTTCACCTACGGCGCCGCCATCACCGAAGCGTGGGAGTCGCTTCGGACCGACAGCTACGTCGAAACCGACGGCGAGGAGTGGATCTGGCCCGAACAACTTGCCTACCTCGACTGGGCATCGCATCAGTGATCCGAACGCTCACCGAGATCAACCCCGCCCAAGACCACTGCCAACGCTGGGCCGCTCGCACCCCAACCTGGCGACACACCTCCGACGGCGGATTCGATGCGGACCGCTACGTCGTCGAGCAGATCGATGAGGCGGTCGCGAAGGCGTACATCGTCGCCAACCACTACTCGGGCAGCTACCCGGCATCCAAGTACCGGTTCGGACTGTTCGACGGGGCCAGGCTCGCTGGCGTTCTCGTGTTCGGCATCCCGGCCTCGGCGCGAGTGCTTACCATCCCGTTCCCGGGCCTCGAGCCGTTCGTCGAATCCGTCGAGCTCTCGCGCCTCGTCCTCGACGACACAGTGCCCGCCAACGGCGAGTCGTGGTTCATCGCCCGATGCTTCGAAGAGGCTGCCGCTCGCGGCGTGCGCGGTGTCGTGTCGTTCGCCGACCCGGTGCCACGCATCGTCGCCGGCCACATCATCCACCCCGGCCACGTCGGCATCATCTACCAAGCGACCAACGCCCAACTGTGTGGCCGCTCGACGGCACGCACCCTCACCCTCCTTCCGGACGGCCAGGTCCTCAACGACCGAGCGGCGCAGAAGGTGCGACGCCAGGACCGTGGCCACGACTACGTGGAACGCCACCTCGTCCAGCTCGGAGCTCGACCCCTTCGAAGCGGTGAGGTTCCCGCGGCATGGCTCAGTGCGGCGCTCGCCGATGTCGGCGCCGTCCAGCTCCGACATCGCGGGAACTGGCGCTACTGCTTCCGCATCGGGACGCCCGCTCAACGCCGACGAGTCCACCTCGCCCTGCCGGCCGTGCCGTACCCCAAGACGGTCGACTGATCGACGAGCGGCGGCGGGCACCGTGGCCAACCGGTGCACATCAACACCATGACCGACACCGCTGCAGCACCGAACCCCGACAGCCTGCTCCTCTTCGCCGAACTGCTCCGCAGGATCGCGGCCTACGCAATTCGGTGGGGGCGGCCCGACCACCACGAACACCCGTCGATGAGTCTCGACGTGTCCGTGGTGAACGAGTGGACGCCCGGTCACACCGGGGTCGTTGTCGAGTGGACCCCGTTCAACTCGGCGACCTACTCCCTCGCCTTCGAGACCCAGAAGTCCTAGCCGCGCAGAAGGTGACGGGCATCGGCGCGAACCCGGCCACATAGGTGGAGAACAAGCGAACGAACCGAGGAGAACCACCGATGTCCGACATGACCGAAACCGTGCGCAAGCTGCTCGACAAGGCTCAGGCCACCGACTTCCCCGAGGAGGCCGAAGCGTTCTTCGCGAAGGCCCAGGAGCTCATCACTCTCCACGGACTGTCCCAGGATGCGATCGCCGCCGCTGGCAACGTTCAGTCCGACGAAGTCACTCACCGCGACTTCCGGTTCGAAGCCCCCTACAGCGCTGGGAAGCTCCTCATCGCCGTACAGATCGCCTCCGTGTTCCGACTGAAGTGTGTCCGCACCGAATCCGGCGCCAACAACGTCCTGTGCGCCTTCGGTACCAAGTCGAAGCTCGACGACTTCGAGATGCTGCTCACCGCCGTCAACATGCACGCCACCGGCGAACTCCTCAAGGCCCGTCCGCCGGCCCGCGAGAACGCCCGCAGCTTCCGCGCCGCCTTCCTGCAGGGCTACGCCTCCACCATCGGGCAGGTGCTCGGCACCGCCGATGCCGCAGCCCGTGCTGCCGCGGATGAGTCGTTCACCGTCGAGGAGCGGCGAGGTGTCGCCCTCGTCCAGCTGTCCGAGAAGGAGCGGGTCGACGAGGCGTTCACCGCCAAGTTCCCCCGCACCAGGACGACCCGGATGAGCGGCGCTCGCAGCCACACCGGCCGTGCAGCGGGCGCCGCAGCCGGTGAACGCTTCACTGGCCACCAGACCGGGATCGGCGGGCAACGCAAGGCACTCTCGCAGTGACCGCGACCTTCACCTACGACGTCGAACGCCGCGCCCTCCCCGACCACGAGCACCGGGTGTTCAACACCCGCCGCGAAGTGGAGGACTTCCTCTTCGACGTGGCCGACCGCCACACGATCCCCCTCGAGCTCGTCGAATGGATCCCCGCCCGATCGACCTGCGCCTACGCATCCGCGGTCACCGGGATCGTGACCCTCCCCGACGACCAGTTCGGCCGTTCGATCATCACCATTCTCCACGAACTGGCCCACGTTGCCGCCCCGAAGGATGCTGGCCACACCACCGAATGGCTCTACTGGTTCACGTACCTGCTTCGCCACGAGGTGTCGATCACCGCCGAAGCAGCGCTGCGCCTCGAGCTCGGTCT
>CALMLJ010000636.1 GCA_937868025.1 uncultured Acidimicrobiaceae bacterium | reverse complement strand
GGTCGCGGACGTGGGGGCGACGACGACAGCTCGGGACACGGCTCCGGTCACGACTGACCGGGAGGCCCGAACGTTCAGCCGCGACGAAGGCTCGCGACCGGCGGGCGGTCGGCGAGGTTGAGGTCGACGGCCGGACCGTCGGGGACGAGGAGCTGCGGCAGTTCGCCGATGTCGACGCCGGTTCGGCGAAGGATCGTCGCTGCGACCTCGGCGGCCTGAACCCGCAGGTCGAGGAGGTCGTGGTGACGGTGCCGGCGCTCGCCGAGGTCGACCTGCACGATGGCGGCCGGACCGAACCGTTCGACGACGTCGAGCAGCATGCCGATCTCGACACCCCAGCCCTGGGCGATCGGCAGCTGCTCGATCATCGTGCGCCGCACCGCGACCTCGCCGCCGAGGGGCTGGTGGAGCCAGCTCAGGCCGGGAGCCAACAGCGAGAGCAGCGGGCGGACGACGAGCTCGGTGGTGCGACCTCCGCCGCCGGCGTCCTGGGGTCGGTGGTACGACGCCTTGACGAGACCGACACCGTCGTCGTCGAGGAGTGGTTCGACGAGGCGGGCGACCCACGTGACGTCGACGGTTTCGACATCGGCGTCGATCCAGACGACGAGGTCGCCGGTCGTGCACCACAGCGACGACCACAACACGTTGCCCTTGCCGGCCCCGGGGCGGACGGTGGGGCCGTGGGCGTTCTCGATCTCGTCGATCGACACGACCTTGGCGCCGGCGGCGAGGGCCCGCTCGGCGGAGTGGTCGGTGGACCGGTCGTCGACGACGATCAGCTCGTCGATCAGGTTGCGGGCATCGCCGTCGGGAAGGAGCGACTCGACGACGCGACCGACCGAGGCCTCCTCGTTGCGGCACGGCAGGCACACCGACACGGTGCGGGATCCCTTGCGGCGGAGGACCGACGCCAGGTCGACCTCGACCTGGTCGCGGCGCGTCGCTCCGACCGTTAGGTTCTCGCCCATGATGATCTTCGGAGTCGTCAATTGCTCTCCCGATTCGCTCAACACCGAATCGTTCGTGGGTGATGAACGGGAGGCCTCCCGGCGCATCGACGCACTCCTCAGCACTGGTGCCGACGGGATCGACATCGGTGGTCAGGGGAGCACGGAGATCGCGACGTTAACCGACTGGCAAACCGAGTGGGACCGCGTGGCCCCGGCGATCCGGGCAGCCACGGCACGCACCGCCGACGTGAGCATCGACACGTTCCGCGTCGAGGTCGCACGGGCGGCGTTCGAAGCCGGGGTCACCGTGCTCAACGCCGCGAACGGTATGCAGGACGACACGTTCTGGGAGCTGGCCGCCGAGTTCGAGACCTCGATCGTCGTGCCGTTCATGAACGGCCCGAATCCCCTGGAGCTCGAGCACGTCGTCGGCGACCCGCTCGACGCGATGATCGACTACTTCGGCAACCGGCTGTCGACCGCCGACCGGTTCGGGGTGCGGGATCGCTGCTGGCTCGATCCCGGCACCGGCTTCGGGCCCCACGGCTGGGCGTGGGAGGACCGCTACCACT
Organism: uncultured Acidimicrobiaceae bacterium; assembly: GCA_937868025.1. Next base: position 2,461 of record CALMLJ010000636.1, on the reverse strand, counting down.
ACCAGAAGGCCGTGTACTCGGGCCTCGACCGACTGCGCGTCCTCGACCGTCCGCTGTACATCCCGTTGCCGTGGCGGGAGACACCCCAGCACGAGGAACTCCTCGAGATCGTCCTCGCCAAGCGTCCCGAGTACGGCCGCGCCCACTACCCGGACCGGATCCGGGCGGTCGAGGAGCGGCTCACCGCCAGCTAGGGGTTTTGTACTGCGAGACGCGCCGCATCTGGCGCGCCGTGCAGTACAAAACCCCGGAATACTGTACCGACTGGTTGGTACAGTTATCCGATGGCTCCCGACACTGCAGCGGCTCGACGCCGCTGGTTCGCGCTCGGGGTGCTCGTCCTCCCGGTCCTCATCATCTCGATGGACGCCACCGTCCTCGGGTTCGCCGTCCCTCAGCTCTCCGAGGCGCTCGAACCGTCCAGCTCCCAGCTGCTGTGGATCATCGACATCTACTCGTTCGTCCTGGCGGGGCTGCTCGTCACGATGGGCGCCCTCGGCGATCGCATCGGTCGCCGGCGACTCCTCACGATCGGTGCGGGGGCGTTCAGCGTCGCGTCGCTGGTCTCGGCGTTCTCGACGAGCCCGGAGATGCTGATCGGCGCCCGGGCGTTGCTCGGGATCGCCGGGGCAACCCTGATGCCCTCGACCCTCTCGCTGATCCGCAACATCTTCGAGGACGACCGTGAGCGTCAGACCGCGATCGCGCTGTGGGCCGCATCCTTCGCCGTGGGCACCGCGCTCGGGCCGATCGTCGGCGGCTTCCTCCTCGGCCACTTCTGGTGGGGGTCGGTGTTCCTCGCCGGGGTCCCCGTCACCGCGGCGCTGCTGGTCCTCGCGCCGCGCCTGGTGCCCGAATCGAAGGACCCCCAGCCGGGCGTGTTCGACCTCACCAGCGCCGGCCTCTCGATGCTGACGATGATCCCGAGCGTGTACGCCGTGAAGATGTTCGCCGAACACGGGCCGACCGCGGGCGCTGCCGTGGCGCTGGTGGTCGGCGTCGTGTCCGGAGTGCTGTTCGTCCGGCGTCAGCGACGACTGACCGACCCGATGATCGACGTGACGCTGTTCCGCGTCCCGAAGTTCCGGATGGCCGTGTCGGGCAACCTGCTCGCGTGCTTCGGGTTCGCGGGCACGTTGTTCTTCGTGACGCAGTACCTCCAGCTGGTGTCGGGCATGTCGCCGCTGCGGGCCGGCCTGCAGCTCCTGCCCGCCCTCGTGGCGTCGATGGTGATGATGGCCGCGGCGCCGGTGGCCGCCCGGCGGTTCGGCCCGTTCGCCGTGATCGCCGTCGGGCTCACGATGGGAGCCGTGGGCTTCGCGCTCCTCACGCAACTCGGGACCGACTCGGTCGCGCTGGTCACCGTCGCGGTCTTGGTGCTCAACGGCGGCCTCGGGATGGCCATGTCGGTCGCGGTCGACGGGATCTTGGCGTCGGTCCCGCCGGCGCGGGCCGGCGCCGGGGCATCGGTGTCGGAAACCGCGAACGAGCTCGGCATCGCCCTCGGCACCGCGCTGCTCGGCAGCATCATGACGGCGGTGTACCGGTCGAGGATGGAGCTCCTCGACGCGGTTCCCGACGACGCCTTGCGCCGAGCCCGCGAGACCCTCGGCGCCGCGATCGTGGCGTCGGAGGAGCTGTCGGGCACGGCCGGCGCCGCGCTCGAGTCGGGAGCGCGGTCGGCCTTCATCGAGGGAGTGCACACCGCGGCGATCGTGGCGTCGGTGGCGACACTCCTCGTCGCAGCGTGGGCAGCGGTGACCCGGCTCCGTGATGGGGGAGACTGACGCCGTGGCCCGACCGTCCAGCCGTGAACGCATCCTCGACACCTTCGAACAGGTCCTTCTCGACGACGGCGCCGGCAGCGCGACGCTCGACGCCGTCGCCGAACGCGCCGGCATCTCCAAGGGCGGATTGATCTACCACTTCCCGTCGAAGGCGGCGCTGCTCGCCGGCCTCGTCGAGCGCTTGATGACCCGGGTCGACGAGATCGTTGCCGCAGCGCCGGACGAGCCGGCCGAGCTGATCCGCTGGTACCTCTCCTACGACCCGTCCGACCCCGTGGAGCTGGCGGTGTGGCGTTCGCTCCTCGCCGCGATCCACGCCGTCGACGACGGGCTCGCCCAGGCGATCAGCGACGCGTTCGTGCGCTTCACCCGCCCCCTGGCGGTGCTCGATCCGTTCCTCGCCGAGCAGGTGCGGCTGATCGGCGACGGGCTCTACCTCAACGCGCTCGTCGGTGCTCCGCCGCCGTCGCCCGAGCACCTCGAGCGCATCATCGTCGACCTCACCGAGCGCCTCGGCCGATGATCGATCCCCAGGCCGTCGCGGCGCACGATCGGGCCGTCGCCGCCGGCGCCCCGACCTACGTCGACCCCGCAACGGGGTACGTGGTGATGACGTCGGTGTACCTGCTCGATCGTGGGTACTGCTGCGGCAACGGCTGTCGCCACTGCCCGTA
>CALMLJ010000635.1 GCA_937868025.1 uncultured Acidimicrobiaceae bacterium | reverse complement strand
CATGCAGATCGTCAAGAAGCACACGTTCGACGCCCCGATCGCCGATTGCTGGAAGATGTTCAGCGATCCGAAGGCGCACATCGCCAAGTTCGAGGGCATGGGACACCACGGCGTGACGATCGTCGACAAGAAGAAGACGAAGAAGAACCTGAACCTCACGGTCACGCGCGAGGTCGACGTCGACGGCATCCCGAGCTTCGCCCAGAAGTTCATCAAGCCGCGCAACACCGTCGTGTCGATCGACGACTGGAACGACTTCGGCGACGGCACCTTCGGCGGCACGTTCACCCTCGACACACACGGAGTGCCGGTCGACATCAAGGGCCAGACGCTCCTCGTCGCCAATGGCGACGACAAGTCCGACTACACGGTCACGATCGACATCAAGGTGTCGGTGCCGCTCATCGGCGGCAAGCTCGAGAACTTCTCGAAGGGCATCGTCAACGCCCAGATGGACGAGGAGTTCCGACTCGGCGACGCCTGGCTCGCCGAGCACTGACGGGTCAGGAACAGGTCAGCGTCGGCAGCGACGAGTTCGGGAGCGACGACGCGAGCCCGAGGAAGTAGCTGCCAGCCCACGTCACCAGACCGGCGGTCGCGTCGAGCCCGCGGCGAGCCAACGCCAGGTCGCCGCCAGTGGGCCCGGCGAGGTTGGCCAGCAGGGCAGCCTGGGTGACCTCGAGGAATCCCACCGACAGGTCGATGATCGTGCGATACCCGGCGGCATCGAACGAGGCCGACCCGAGGAGGCCGGTCCACACGTCACGGCCGGCGGGAATCGCTGCGCTGCCGATCGAGTTCGCGGCCATCGCAACGGTCAACCACTGGAACGAGGGCGGGCCGTTGAGCGCGTCACGCTGGCCGGCGAGAGCGTCGAGCGCCGGCATCGGCAGCTGCGTGCTCCGGCAGTCGAACAGCGAGGCGCAGGAGAACGCGCCCGGATCCACGGTCACTCCGGCCGGCGGGTGCTGCAGGGCAACTTCGAGGTAGCCGCGGTTGTAGCCGGCGATGGCGGCGAGCACGGCCGACCAGATCGTCGTCGCGTCCCGGACCTCCTGCTCGGTGCCCGACCGGGCAATGCGGGTGAGCTCTCCGACGATCTGGTCGAGACCGACCTGGGTGAGCGCCCCGACCTGATCGAGCAGCGGGGCGAACGGGGACAGGTCGTCGGCGAGTCCACCCGACAAGTTGCCCCGCAGGTAGATGCCGCCGAAGTAGCCGGACGCGAACAGGTTCCCGAGCGCGACCCGCGTGTCGGCGGCCGACCCCTCGACGAGATCGCCGACCGCTCCGAGCGGCAACGTGCCGTAGAAGAACCGCGCCGCATCGGGGGTGCCGCCGCGCTCGCACTCGTCGCAGCCGAGCGCTTCGATCGCATCGGCGGACACCGTGTAGGACTGCGCCGGTGGCAAGGGGATGGCAGGCAGGCTCACACGCGTGACGGGACCGCCGGAGGACGGAACGGTCGTGTTCGACCGCGGACCCGGCGAACCCGAGGGCGCGCACGCCGCCAATCCCACGAGAGCCCCGACCAGGCAGATCCCGGCCATGCGTCGCGTCCTTCGCACCATCTCGTTCACCTTTCGTTCCCGCTACGTTTCCCCAGATGAAACGCACCGTCGTGTTGCTCGCCGCACTCCTGACGCTCACGAGCGCTGCTTGTTCCTCGACCGAGGACAACAGCGCTGGGACCGACAGCACGACGACGACGTCAGGTACCTCGGCGTCGAATGCTTTGACCTTGAACGAACTCCAACTGATCGGGACGCACAACAGCTACCACATTGCCCCCGAGGCGAAGCTGTTCGAGGCGGAGAAGGCCGTCGCCGCGAGCCTCGGCGAGGACGCCGGCGGCCTCGGCGACATCGACTCGCTGGCGTACACCCACCAGCCACTCACCGACCAGCTCGAGAGCGGCATCCGCAGTTTCGAGCTCGACGCCTACGCCGATCCCGACGGCGGTCGCTACGCCACACCGCTCGCGCCCTCGTTCCTCGGCATCACCGACACACCCCTGCCCACCGGCATGGACGAGCCCGGCTTCAAGGTCCTCCACATCGCCGACGTCGACTTCATGTCGACGTGCGCGACCCTCGTGGTGTGCCTGACCGAGATCCGCACCTGGTCCGATGCCCACCCCGACCACGTCCCGATCGTCATCAACCTCGAGCTCAAGGCCGACGGCCTCCCCGCGTCACTCAACGCCACGGTCCCCGCCCCCATCGATGCGACCCAGCTCGACGCGCTCGACGCCGAGATCCGCTCGGTGTTCGAGGAGGACCGGCTCCTGACCCCCGACGACGTCCGGGGTGACGCAGCGACCCTGCGGGAGGCCGTCACCACCACCGGGTGGCCGAAGCTCGGCGACGTGCGAGGCCAGGTGATGCTGTTCATGGACAACGGCGGCGACCTCCACGACCTCTACCTCACCGGCCACCCGTCGCTCGAGGGTCGAGCCCTGTTCACGAGCGCCGCCGAGGACGGCGACGACGACGAGGCGGTCGTGAAGGTCAACGACCCGGCGGAAGCACCACGCATCACCCGCCTGGTGAACGACGGCTTCTTCGTCCGCACTCGCGCCGACGCCGACCTCACCGAGGCGCAGACGAACGACACCACCGACCGCGAGATCACGCTGCGGTCCGGCGCCCAGGTGGTCTCCACCGACTTCCCGATCGCCGAGCCCGCTGCCAACGGCTACGTCGTCGCCTTCCCGGCCGGGCCACAGGTCCGATGCAACCCGGTCCTCGTGACCGCGTGCCCGACGGACTCCCTCGAACCCGCGGGCTGACGCTCGCTCAGAGCACGTACGAGCTGGTGCCCGTCCGACGACGCCACCCCGACGCCGCGAACGTCCCCCCGTCGAGGTGCAGCGTGGTGCCCGTCACGAACCGGGCCATGTCGCCGGCGAGGAACACGATGGCAGCAGCGGCGTCCTCGACCGAACCCATGACACCCGTCGGGGTCGGGTCGTAGGCCGCGTCGAGCATCGCGCCCGAGGCCTCGACGAGCCCCGCATCGCCGGGCGTCGGGATCATGTCGGGTGCCACGCAGTTGACGCGAACCCCCTGCGGGGCCAACTCGAGCGCCAGGGTCTTCGACAGGTTCTCGACCGCCGCCTTCATGGCCGAATAGATCCCGAAGCCGGGGCCGGCACGATGGGCCTCGATCGACGTGACGTTGACGACCGACCCGCCGTTCGTCATGTGCGGAAGCGACGTACGGATGCAACTGGTCACCTGGGTGAAGTTCTCGGCGATGAGTGCCGCCTCGCCCTTGGCGTTGATGTCGGCGAACGACGCCCAGAAGCCACCACCGGCGTTGTTGACGAGGATGTCGATCCGGCCGTGCATCGCCACGGTCGCAGCGACGAGCTCGTCGACCACGTCCTGACGTCGAACATCCCCGACGACGGAGACGCACGAGCGGCCCAGCGCCTCCACCTCCGCCACGGTTGCCGCCAGCCCGTCGGGCTCGCGATCGACCACGGCGACGTGCGCCCCGAATCGGGCAAGCGCGATCGCCGTTGCGGCCCCGATGCCCTGGGCCGCGCCGGTCACCACGGCAACGCGGTCGGTCAGTAGCACCACGTCGGGATCGACGCGGGCCGGAACACCTTCGGTCGGGGCCGTCTCCATCTGGGGCATTCTTGCGCGTTGGTGGACCTACCCTGTCGCCCATGCGTGAATCCGCCGACCCCCGGCTCGGAGAGATCGAGTCCCTCCTGATCGAGCCGCAGCGCGATCCCCACGTCGACATGGTCCTGAGCTCGCCCGGCCCCGACCGGTACCGCGTCGCGTCACCGCTCGGTTCGGTCGAGTTCGTCCGACTCATCGACACGGGAACCGACGACGACGGCCGGCCCGTCGACCGGTACCGCTACGAGGTCGATGCCGTGGTCGACACCGACCCCATCGCGGACACGACCGACGACCGGTTCGTGGGCCTGGCGCTCGAGCGCGAGGGAGTGTTCCCGACGCGGGACG
>CALMLJ010000634.1 GCA_937868025.1 uncultured Acidimicrobiaceae bacterium | reverse complement strand
GGATTCGAAGCGCTCGACGAAGCGGCGCGAGGCCTGTCGCAACTCGTCCTCGGGGTCGAGGCCGGCGGTCCGGGCGACCTGGACGACGCCGAACAGCAACTCCCCCAGCGCCGTGGCGTCCAGCGTCCCCGCATCGAGCGCCGCGACGAACTCGACAACGGGCTCGCGGTAGTCCGACGCCGCCGCCTTCTTCTGCACCTTGAGCGCGTAGAGCAGCGCCGGCAGTTCGGGGGGAATGCCGTCCATGACCGAGTTGCGTGACTTCTCGGTCTTCTTCTGCGCCTCCCAGTTCGCGGCGAGGGCCTCCGCCGACTCGAAGGTGGCGGAACCGAACACGTGGGGATGGCGGTCACGCAACTTGTCGTGCACCGTGCGGGCGACATCGGCGAGGGTGAACCACCCGGACTCCGCCGCGATCGTCGCGTGGAAGAACACCTGGAACAGGACATCGCCGAGCTCTTCTTGGAGCGCGTCGATGCTCTCGTCGGTGTCGGCCGCCAACCCGTCGATCGCCTCGAGGAGCTCGTAGCACTCCTCGAGCAGGTACCGCTTGAGCGACTCGTGGGTCTGCTCACGGTCCCAGGGGCACCCGGTCCTCAGGGCGTGGACCAGCTCGTCGAACTGCACCAACTCCGCCGCAACCGGCTGCTCCAACGTCGGGATGTAGATCGACGTGAGGTGGTCCGCCTCGACACCACGGTCGAGGTCGGCCCACTCGACCTCGAAGATGCGCTCGTCGGGCAGGCCCAACCGCTGGATGACCGTGACCGGCTCGCTCGGCCACTCCTCGATCGAGAGCTTCACGTCGCTCAGGACCAGTGCCGAGTCGCACTGGGCAACGAGCAGCGGGCCGCGCTGGCCGGCGGCATCGACGGTGAACCGATGACCGTCGACCACCCGCACGCCGGTCGCGATGGGGTCGATCCCCAGCCGGGTCCAGGCGAGGTCGAGGAAGGACAGGGCAGGCACGACCTCGGTCGCGACGCGGGCGTCGTCGAGGAGCAGTTGCACCGTCCGCTCGGCGACGAGCGGCGATCCGGGGACGGCGTACACGACCCGATCGGTCACCGTCGCCGCCTCCACCAGGCGTTCGACGATGGTCGTGTACACCTCGTCCATGGTGTCGGCGGCGTCGTAGACGTCGTCGAAGAACGTCGCCCCGGTCAACACCGATGCCGCGGGGTGCCGCTCGGTCCGGGCGAACACGGCCGGCGCCGCGGCGATCGCCGCGAGCGTGCCCGACGTGACGAGGTCGTCGCCGCCGGGGCCGAGCCCGACGATGACGACGGTGGGGATCATTGCCCCTGGAGACCAGCGAGGTCGTCGGCCGACAGGGCCTCGGCTGCCGCCTTCGCCGACGGCGTGGGCGCCAACGGAGCGAGGATCAGTGACGGATCGGACGGATCCCAGCGGCCGTAGCGCGAATCGATCTCGACGTCGGCCCGCTCGAGGATGGTCTCCGCCTCGGCACCAAACGCCTCCTGGGCGGCGGACGTTGCCTCCGACTGGAGCTGCTGCGCGATCTGGTCCGAGATGTCGGGATCGTCGAGCGTCGGCTCGTCGCGGCTGTTCGGGCGAACGAAGACGGTCAGGTCGCCCGCCGTCGCGTCGGAGATGTCGGTGCTCGACCACTGGCCGACCGGACCGGTCGTGATGAGGTCGGCGAGTGGGGAGTCCGACACCTGGCCCGACAGCACACAGGTCTCCGTGCCGGTTTGCGAGAGGGACTGCGCCTGCAACGACGAATCGGCGAGGATCGCAGCGATGTCGTCACCACGATCGACCGCCGCCTGGGCCGCAGCCGCCTGGTCGCTCGTGACCGCGAAGCCATCGACACAGATCTTGGCGAACTCGTCGGCGTGCTCGTCGAAGTACGCCTCGATCTTCTCCGGCGACGCCGCCGATTCGATGTCCGCGCCACCCAGGATCCGGCCGAGGGCCGCCTGCGCCGCGATCAGTCGAACGATGACCGGACGGGCCGTGTCGTCGATGGTCGTCTGGTTGTTCGACTCGTAGTCGGAGATCTGCGCCTCGGCAGCGTCGCGATCGACATCGGTGATCTCGCCCTTGCGAGCGGCGATTCCCGCCTCGTAGACCTCGGACTGGACCAACAGGCCGAGCGCCGCCCGCCGCGTGGTCGAGCCGACCACGACATCCTTCGAGGACACGAGCCCCCCGGCGGACGCTGTGTCCACGATGTACTTCGACTTGGCGAGCTTGGTCACGGCCGAGACCGAGATGTCCTGCCCGTTGACGGTGGCCGCGGTCGTGTCCTCGGCGACACCACAAGCGGTGAGGAGGACAACGGCGGCGATGGAGCTGACAAGAAGGCGCTTCACAGAACCTCAGATCGTACTGGGCGGAGTTGGATGGACACAGATCGGACGGGGGAAGTCGGTTCACTCGTCGGCGGGCACCAGCTGGGTGAACGCCTCGAGCAGCGTGGCGATCATTGCTCGCCCGGCCTTGATCGGCAGCTGCAGCTGCGAGTCGTTCTTGTAGACAGCGCCCTTGTACAGGCGCTCCAGCCGCATCTGTTTCGACTGCGGGAGCTTGAGCGGCGAGATGCGCGCCACAAGTGGCGGACCACCGAACCCGGTCGACTTCGTCACCGAGATGTCGGTGACGCCCGTGCGGACGCACTCGGCGCGGACACGGGCGATGTCGAGGAGCGCCCCGGCGGCGTCGGGCACCGGCCCGTAGCGGTCGACCCATTCGGCGGCGATGTCGTCGACGTCGGTGAAGCTCTTCACCTCGGCGAGTCGCCGGTACGCGTCGAGACGGAGATCCTCCCGCTCGACGTAGTCGGCGGGAAGGTTCGCATCGAGCGGGAGTTCGATCTTGATCTCGACGTCCTCGGCCTTGGTCTCGCCGTTCAGGTCGTTGATCGCCTCGTTGACCATGGAGCAGTAGAGGTCGTAGCCGACCGCGGCAATGTGCCCGGTCTGGCCGGTGCCCAGCAGGTTGCCGGCGCCGCGGATCTCGAGGTCGCGCATGGCGATGCGGAAGCCGGAACCCAGCTCGGTGGCTTCGCCGATGGTGCGCAGCCGCTCGTAGGCCTCCTCGCTCAGCTCCCGCTCGGGCGGGAAGAACAGGTACGCGTACGCCCGCATGCCGGCTCGACCGACGCGGCCGCGCAACTGGTGGAGCTGCCCGAGGCCGAGCAGATCGGCGCGCTCGACGACAAGGGTGTTGACCGTCGGCATGTCGATGCCCGACTCGATGATCGTCGTGCAGACGAGCACGTCGTAGCGGCCTTCCCAGAAATCGACGACGATCTGCTCCAGCGATCCCTCGTCCATCTGGCCGTGGGCGACGGCGATGCGGGCCTCGGGCACGAGATCGCGCAGGTCTGCCGCCTTCTCCTCGATGTCGGCGATCCGGTTGTGCACGAAGAACACCTGGCCCTCGCGCAGGAGCTCGCGACGGATCGACTCGGCCACGGCCCGGTCGTCGTACTCGCCGACGTAGGTGAGGATCGGCTGCCGCTCCGACGGTGCCGTCTGCAGCAGCGACAGGTCGCGGATGCCGGTGAGCGACATCTCCATGGTTCGTGGGATCGGCGTCGCCGTCAGCGTGAGCACGTCGACGTCGGCCTTGAACTGCTTGATGGCCTCCTTGTGGGAGACACCGAACCGCTGCTCCTCGTCGATGACCAGCAGCCCCAGCTTCTTGAACTCCACGTCGCCGCTCAGCAGCCGGTGCGTGCCCACGACCACGTCGACCTCGCCCGACTTCAGGCCGTCGGCCACGACGCGGCTCTGCTTGGCGGTCAGGAACCGGGACATGACCTCGACCCGCACCGGGTACGGGGCGAACCGGTCGCTGAACGTCGCGTAGTGCTGTTGGGCCAAGAGGGTCGTCGGCACGAGGATCGCGACCTGGTAGCCGTCCTGGACCGCTTTGAACGCAGCGCGGATCGCGACCTCGGTCTTGCCGAACCCGACGTCGCCGATCACCAGGCGGTCCATGGGGCGCTCCGCCTCCATGTCGTGTTTCACGTCCTCGATCGCCTGCAACTGGTCGGGCGTCTCGGCGAAGGGGAACGAGTCCTCCATCTCCTTCTGCCACGGCGAGTCCTCGGCGAAGGCGTGGCCCTTGGCGTGCACACGCTTCTGGTACAGCACCACCAACTCCTGGGCGATGGTCGCCACCTCGGACGCGACCTTGGCCTTGGTGCGAGCGAAGTCGGCGCCACCCATCTTCGAAAGGCTGGGTGAGTCGCCGCCGGTGTAGTGGCGGACAGCGTCGATCTGGTCGGACGGGACGTACAGCTTGTCGTCGCCGCGGTACTCGAGCAGCAGGTAATCACGGTCGGCGCCACCGATGGTGCGCTTGACCATGCCGCCGAACCGGGCGACACCGTGATGCTGGTGCACCACGTAGCTGCCGACCTTGAGGTCGTCGAAGAAGCCCTGCGCCTGACGCTTGCGCTGCCGGGCCGGCCGGTGGGTGCGGCGTCGACCCGTGAGATCGCTCTCGCTCAGCACCGCCAGCTTCACCGACGGGAGGATGAAGCCGCGGTTGAGCGCCGCGACGGTGATGTGACCGCCGGGCTCGGCCAACGCGGCACCGCCATCGGGACGGAGCCGGTAGGACACACCCTGCTCGTTGAGGAGTCGGTCGACGCGTTCGGCCGAGCCGGCGCCCTCGGCCGCGACGACGATGCGGTAGCCCGACGCCGACAGATCGCGAAGCTGGTTGACCAGCCGGGACCCGTCGCCGCTGGCCTGGAACCATGCTGCCGCGGCCACGGTTTCGATGCCGGGACCCTCGGGAGCGGTCGTCATCGTCCACGTCGGAGCGGTCGTGCGGGTCAGCAGGCGCTCGAAGTCGAGGTGGAGCCTCGGGAGCACCCCGTCATCGCTGGCACCCCAGGTACCCGACAGCGTGCGGGCGAGGTCGACCTCTTCGGCGATGATGTCGGCCGCCCGGTCCCGCATGCGGCGTGGGTCGACGAGGATCACCTGCGACTCCGGACCGACCAGGTCGAACAACACGTGGGCCGTGGTGGCGCCGTCGCCGGTGAGCCACGGCAGCCACGACTCCATGCCGTCGAAACTCTGGCCGTCGGCCAGCTTCTCCCATTGGTCACGACCCCAGGGTTCCGACTCGATCAGCGCCTCGGCGCGCTCACGGACGTCGTCGGTCGTCATCAGCTCGCGGCACGGGAAGATCTCGACGCGCTCGACGTCGTTGTCGGACCGCTGGTCGTTGACGGAGAAATCGGTGAGCCGCTCGACCTCGTCGCCCCACAAGTCGATGCGGACGGGGCCGTCCGCGGTGGACGGGAACACGTCGACGATCGAGCCGCGCACCGCGATCTCGCCGCGGTGCTCCACCTGGTACTCACGGCGGTACCCCGCCTCGACCAGGCGCTCCACGAGATCGGCCTGGTCGACGATCGCGCCGGGCGTGATCACGATCGGCTCGATGTCCTCCACGTGGGGCCCGAGGCGCTGCACGAGTGCCCGGGCGGGAGCGACGAGCACCTTGGGCGACCGCTCGGGGTCGCGGAGGTGCCACATGGTGCGCATGCGGCGTCCCATGGTCTCGACCGACGGGCTGACCCGTTCGAAGGGCAGCGTCTCCCAGGCCGGGAACACGTCGACCTCGTCGGCCCCGAGGAAACAGGCCAGGTCGCCGGCGAGTCGTTCGGCGTCGGCGCTCGTCGGCACGGCGACGACAACGGGCGAGCGCTTGGAGAGCGTGGCGATCGCGGCGATCGTCACCGCCCGGGCCGGCTCGGGAACGGCGAGCGTCGCGTTCGAACGCCCCAGGGTGCCGAGCAGCGCCGGTTCCTCGCGCAACAACCCGGGCAGCGAGCGCAGCGGTGCCACGGCCGCGACTCGGGATTCGGCCACGTCGGTCATCGCTGGTTGTAGCGCGCCATCGTGGCGTCGATGCCGTCGCTCAGCATCATCTCGACGGCGTCGGCGGCCTCCTCGACGCACACGGCGATGAGCTCACGGTCGCGTTTGGACGGTGGTGCCAGCACATGATCGACGCCGCGTTCCTTGCCACCGGGCGGCTTGCCGACGCCGATGCGGATACGGGCGAACTCGTCGGAGTGCAGGTGCGCCTTGATCGACCTCAGGCCGTTGTGCCCGGCGAGACCGCCGCCCAACTTCACCTTGAGCCGGCCCGGATCGAGATCGAGCTCGTCGTGCACGACCACCAGTTTGGTGAGGTCGTCGATGCCGTACCGCTTCACGAGTGGGCCGACCGAGCGCCCCGACTCGTTCATGTACGTCTGGGGGAACGCCAGGGCGACGCGGGCCGCTCCGATGCGGAGCTCGGCGACGAGTGCATGCTCCTTGGAGCTGCGGAACTTCTCACGATGCCGCTCGGCCAGCAGGTCGAGCACCTCGACGCCGACGTTGTGGAGGGTGCCGCGGTACTTGGGCCCGGGATTGCCGAGTCCAACGACCAAGAGGTCCCACGGTGTGTTGTTGTGCTGTTTGACGCTCGACGCGGCGCCGAGGGAACGTGCGCCGCGGCGCATCACCACCCGAATCGGATGCTGAGGCTACGCACCCGCAGCAGCGGCCTCTTCGGCCTTCGCTGCGGCGCGGGCGGCCACGATGGCGGCACGGGTGAGCGCAGCGGTCACGATCGGCAGCTCGGGATCGAGCTCGGTCGTGACTCCCCGCGGCAGCGTGAGGTCGGCGATGGTGAGCACGTCCTCGACGTCCATGGCCGAGATGTCGGCCGTGAGCTGCGTGGGGATGGAGTCGGGGCGAACCGTGACCCGCAGCGTCGACAGCTTCTGGTCGACGAAGCCGCCGCCGCCGGACACCTTCTTGGCGTCACCGGTGAGCACGATCGGCACGTCGAGCACCATCGCGATCTCGGGGTCGATGCGGAGCAGGTCGAGGTGGGTGACCTCGCGGCGGACCGTGTGACGCTGGATCTCCTTGACGAGGGCGTACTCGGTGGCGGCGCCGTCGATCTCGAGCTTGATGAGAGCGTTGACGCCCGCATCGGTCGTCATCGCCTTGCGGAGGTCGGAGCGAGTGATCGTGACCGACACCGCGTCCTTGTCCATGCCGTACACGGTCGCGGGGATCTTGCCCTCGGCGCGCAGACGCCGCGAAGCGCTCGAGCCCAACGGGCGACCAGTGGTGGCGGTCAGGGTGACCTCAGCCATAGCAAACAACTCCTCGAAGCGAACGTGGCGGCGGCGCGGGGACGCGCAAGGGCCGACGGGAAAGGATACTCGCAGCAGCCAACCGTGACCAGCCGAGGACGCTCGTGACCGCTGATGGTCCACCTGCGGGGCGAGCCGCCTCCGTCAATGTTGGTTTTGTCCGTCGAAGATGTCGGAGACGGACGTGTCCTCGAACACGGCGTCGATCGCATCGGCGATGATGCCGGCAGCGGACAGCACCTCGATCTTGTCGATCTGCTTCTCGGGCGGCAGCGGCAGCGTGTTGGTGATCACGACCTTCTCGAGGACCGAGTTCTTGATGCGATCGATGGCCGGGCCGCTGAACACCCCGTGGGTGGCCGCCGCGTACACCGACGCGGCGCCGCGCTCGGCGAGTTGCTCGGCCGCAGCGACGAGCGTGCCACCGGTGTCGATCATGTCGTCGATGAGCACACACGTCTTGCCCTCGACCTCGCCGACGACATCTTTGGCCTCGACAGCGTTCTTGACGCCGCGAACCCGACGCTTGTGCACGATCGCGATGTTGGCGTGGAGCAGATTGGCGTACCGCTCGGCCACCTTCACGCGGCCGGCGTCGGGCGACACGACAACGAGCTCACCGCGGAGGTTGTTCGCCATCCACTCGACCAGCACGGGCATGGCGGTCAGGTGGTCGACGGGGCCGTCGAAGAAGCCCTGGATCTGACCGGAGTGCAGGTCGACCGAGACGAGGCGCTTGGCGCCCGCGGTCTTGAACATGTTCGCGACGAGTTTGGCGGTGATTGGCTCGCGACCCTCGGCCTTACGGTCCTGGCGGCCGTAGCCGTAGAAGGGCGCCACCACGGTGATGCGCTTGGCCGAGGCACGCCGGGCGGCGTCGACCATGATGAGCTGTTCCATCAACGCGTCGTTGATCGACATGTCCGACGTGGAGCAGTGGCCCTGGAAGATGAAGACGTCGGCGCCACGGATCGAGTCGCCGTACTTGCAGTGGAGTTCGCCGTTGGCGAACTCGGAGAGGCTCACGTGCCCGAGTTCGACGCTGAGGCGCTGCGCCACCTCCTCGGCCAGGGCTCGGTTGTTGCGGCCTGCCACGAGGTGCAGGCGCTTCTTGGTGATGAGCTCCATGAGCTGGCTTCCCCTTCAGGCCGACGGCGCGGCCGAATTGTAGAACGGTCCGGTGTCGACGCCGGACGCCACCTCGCTGCCGGGAGCGAGGACGGCGTACGGGCCGACGTGAGACTCGTCGCCGATGACGGCCCGCCGGGCCGTCGTCTCCTCGATGACGGCGTTGGCACCGACGCGGCAGTCGACGAGCCGAGTGTTCGGCCCCAGCTCCGTGCCGTCGCCGACGACGGTCGAGCCCTGCAGCATCACGCCGGGGAAGAGCGTGACGTCGCGGCCGACCTGCACGGTGGTGTCGACGAACGTGCTGGCCGGATCGACCATGGTGACGCCCGAACGCAGCAGGGCCTCGTTGGTGCGGCGCCGCATCTCCGACTCGGCGAGGGCGAGCTGGAGGCGGTCGTTGACGCCCGACGCCTCGGCGGCGGACGGGGCGATGACGGTGTCGACCGAGTGGCCGGCCTCAGCCAGCACTGCCACGACGTCGGTCAGGTAGTACTCGCCCTGCGCGTTGTCGGGATTCAGGCGACGCAGTGCCGGCGCGAGCAACGAGCGCTTGAAGCAGTAGATCGACGTGTTGATCTCGTTGATCTCCAGCTGCTCAGGAGTCGCGTCCCCGTGTTCGACGATACGAACCACACGATCGTTGCGCCCACGGACCACCCGGCCGTATCCCGAGGGATCGTCGAGCACTGCCGTGAGGACCGTCGCCGCCACGTCGGTCGCCCGATGCTGCTCGACCAAACGGCCGATGGTGGCGGCGGTGAGCAGGGGCGTGTCGCCCGGCAGGACGATGACGTCGCTGTCGTCGTCGAGGTCGTCGGGGAGACCCGACAGGCCGATCAGGGCGGCGTCGCCGGTGCCGCGTTGCACCGCCTGCTCGACGAACTCCAACGCGACGCCGACGTTCTCTTCGGCGATCTTCTTCGTGACCCACTCGCCCTTGTGACCGACCACGATGGCAGCACGGTCGGCGTGGCAGGTGGCCAGCGACTCGAGCACGTACGCCAGCATCGGCTTGCCGCACAACCGGTGGAGCGGCTTCGGCCGCTCCGACTTCATGCGGGAACCCTCGCCGGCCGCCAACACGACGGCGTAAAGGGGGCGTTGGGTCTCAGGGTCGCTCACGTCGGCTGATCATCCTCACTGCGTTTCACGGGTATCTCCAACGGGTTCGCGGGGCGGGACTCGAACCCACAACAACCGGATTCAAAGTCCGGTGTTCTACCAATTGAACTACCCGCGACGGACGGGCCCTACCGTACCCGCCCACGCGACCCCGAGACGATGCGGCGGATCGCACCTTCCCAGAAGCCGAGGCCGTAGCCGAGGTGCATCGCGGCGAACGCCGCCGGCAACCACCGTTGGGACTCGGACACCACGAGCGTGGGCGAGACGGTGACGGTCGCTACGGCCAGGATGCCGACGTACGGAGCGAGGATCGAGAGGGCCCAACGCGGCTTGAGCGGGGAGATCGCCACCGCAGCGGCGAGCGCGCCGACGACAGCGGCGGGCAACAGGTGTCGCGGCGACGCCGAGTTGGGATGCTTGGCCAAGACGAGCGCCTTGCCCTGCCCGTAGCGGCGATACTGCTGGAAGAACGCGCCGACGTCCTGGCGCGTCTGCCAGAAGATGACGATGC
>CALMLJ010000633.1 GCA_937868025.1 uncultured Acidimicrobiaceae bacterium | reverse complement strand
TCGGCCACCAGCTGATCGTCGATCGGAGCGACGACCGGCGACCCGAGCGGCGCGACGTCCGGGGATGCCGCCGGCTCGTTCGTCGGGTCGCCCGACGTCGACGCCGATGCAGCCGGGGCGGCGGCCTTCGGCTTCTTCGTGGTGGGGGGCTTCGGGGTGGGTGCAGCCGTCGTGGGCGCGGCGGTCGTGGGGGCGGCCGTCGTCGGGGGAACCGTGGTCGGAACCGGCGGCACGGTCGTGGACGGCGTGCCCGAGTCGGCGACGACGATCGGCGGAATGGTCGAGAAGGGCGGACGCCGCTTGACGGTCGTTGTGGTCTGGGGCGGGTGGATGGGGGTGGGGGTCGGCAACGCGACCGGTCCGGCCGAGGCGCTGTCGGCGAGCGGGCCCCCGACGACCACGACCGCACCGGCGGCAACGATGCCGACGGCAACCGTGCGCACCACACCGAACCGGAAGCGGTCCGCCCGGGACAACTCCGACGTGCTGGTCAGGTTGCGGTGTCGGCTGGTGATGGTGGTGGTGGTGTTCGACATGGCTGGCTCCTGGGTTCCGAGGCGACGGGTTGTCGCCGTACGGGGGCCAAGAGCGCGATCACCGCGAGGTCTGACACTTTTCCGCGAACTTCTCCGAAAACTGCTGCGAGGGTCGCGCCGGAGCGCGACCCTCGCAGCCAGATCTGGAGCGTGACTCGGTCAACCCGGCCAGATGATGGACTGCATCTCGCTGTAGGCGTGGAGGCCGAAGCTCCCGCCGTCGCGCCCGACGCCCGACTGCTTGAAGCCGCCGAACGGCGCCTCGTGGTTGCGCTGCAGGGAGTTGATGCCGACGTTGCCCGAGCGCAGCCGCTGGGCCGTCGCCCAGGCGCGACCGGTGTCGCCGCTGAACACGTAGCTGTACAGGCCGAAGTCGCTGTCGTTGGCGATGTGGATGGCTTCCTCGTCGTCGTCGAAGGGGACGACCACAACGACCGGGCCGAAGATCTCCTCGCGCACCGCCGTCATCTGGTTGGTGGCGTTGGCGATGAGGGTCGGGGCGACGTAGAAGCCCTTGTCGAAGTCGGGGCGTTCGCCGCCGACCACGATCTCGGCGCCCTCGTCACGGGCCGACTGCACGTAGCCCTCGATGCGACCGCGGTGCACGTCGGTGATGACGGGGCCGACCACGGTGGTGCGCTCGAGCGGGTCGCCGACGGTGAGGTGCTTGGCCGCCTGGGTGAGGCCGGCGACGAGCTGGTCGTAGATGCCGCGCTGGGCGATGACACGAGTGGGTGCGGTGCAGATCTGACCGGAGTGGAAGGCCCACACGGAGCTGATGCCACCGATGGCGGCCTTGAGGTCGGCGTCGTCGTAGACGATGCAGGCACCCTTGCCGCCGAGTTCCAACAGCAGCCGCTTCATCTCGCCACCGGCGACCGCGCCGATGCGGCGACCGACGCCGGTGGAACCGGTGAAGCTGATCATGTCGACGTGCGGCGACGACACCAGCGCCTCGGACGCAGCGATGTCGGTGCCGCAGGTGACGTTGATGACGCCGGGCGGGAACCCGGCCTCGTTCATGATCTCGACGAGCTTGATGACGGCGAGCGGATCCTGCGGGGCCGGCTTCACCACGACGGTGTTCCCCATCGCGAGCGCCGGGCCGATCTTGCCCGCCATGTTCACGACCGGGAAGTTGTACGACGTGATGCAGCTGACGACACCGACGGGCGCACGGTGGCCGACGCCACCGATGATGCCGCCCGGAGCGAGCGCCGTGGTCGGCATCACCTGGGGCTCGAGGGGGATGAGCCGTGACTCCATCGCACCCCTGGCGTAGCGGCGGAACCGTGCCGACACCTGGGGCACCTGCATCGTCTTGGCGACGCGCATGGTGGCGCCGGTTTCGGCCTGCACGAGCGGAGCGAACTCGTCCTTGCGAGCGTCGTAGAGGTCGGCGGCCTTCTCGAGCAGGTTGGCCCGCTCCTCGGGCGACGTCCGCGACCATGCGTCGAACGCCTCGGCCGCAGCAGCGGTGGCGGCAATCGACTGCTCGACGGAGCCCTGCGGCGCACGGCCGACGACCTCTTCGGTGGCGGGGTTGATGATGTCGTAGGAGCCGTCGCCCCCGTCGAACCACTCCCCGCCGATGCACACCTGCGCGTCAATGGACATGTGTTGGTCTTCCGTTCTCGTGTCGGCGGGCTCAGGCCCGATCGAAATCCAGGTCGAGCATCTCGATGGCGTTGCCGCGGATCAGTTTGTAGACGATGTCGTCGGGCAGGTTGCCCATCAACTTGATCGCCGTGTCCTTGGAATGGGGCCACGTGCTGTCGGAGTGCGGGTAGTCGGTCTCGAAGCAGATGTTGTTCACACCGCACTTCTCGATGTTCTCGAGGCCGTACTCGTCGTCGAAGAAGCAGCCGTAGATCTGGCGGTAGTAGTAGGTGGAGGGCGGCTCGGACACCTTGTCGCTCACGCCGCCCCAGGCCCGGTTGTCCTCCCACACCTTGTCGGCGCGCTCGAGGATGTAGGGGATCCAGCCGATCTGGCCCTCGCTGTACGCGAGCTTGAGGGTCGGCAGCTCGGCGAGCCAGCCGCTGAACAGCCAATCGGTCATCGAGCTCATGGCGTTGCCGAACGTCAGCGTCGATCCGACGGCGGCGGGGGCGTCGGCCGACGTGGACGGCATGCGGGAGGACGAGCCGATGTGCATGTTGATGACGGTGCCGGTCTCGGCGCAGGCACGGAAGAACGGTTCCCAGTACGGCGTGTGGACCGACGGCAGGTCGAGGTAGGGCGGGATCTCGCTGAAGCACGTGGCCCGGACACCGCGCTCGGCGTTGCGGTACACCTCCTGGGCAGCCAGCTCGGCGTCCCAGAGCTGCACGATGATGAGCGGGATGAGGCGACCGTCGGAGCCGCCGCACCACTCCTCGACCATCCAGTCGTTGTAGGCCTTCACGCAGAGGTCGGCCAGCTCCATGTCCTGGGCCTCCTTGAACGTCTGACCGCAGAACCGGGGGAACGACGGGAAGCACATCTGCGCTTCGGTGTGGTTCAGGTCCATGTCGGCGAGACGGGCGACCGGATCCCAGCAGCCCTTCCGCATCTCCTCGTAGGTGATCCCCACGACCTTGACCTCGTCACGGTCGAACCCGGCGGCGGCGCTGAGACGGGTCTGCGGGATCTTCTTGTCCTCGTACAGCCACCAGTCACACAGATCGCCGTCGTCGGCGGGCTCGTAGCTGAACACCCCTCCGACGAACTGCATGTGGCCGCGCTCTTGGACCACACGGGGGCCGACGTCGCGGTACTTGGCAGGAAGACGGTCCTGCCAGACGTTGGCGTGCTCGATGACGTGGTCATCGACGGAGATGAGTTTCGGGAAGTTCTCCATGCGGCCGATCGTACCCACAGACCTGACGATGTGTCAGAAACGCGGAAACGACGTCACGACGGGCTGTGGAGCCCCGATGCCTGCAACAGGATCCCGAAGTTCCAGCCCATCACGCAGACGTAGGCGACGATGACGATCATCACCGAACGATCGGCCAGCTTCGAGTCCCGCGGCGACGCGAGGAGCAGCGCGCCGACGCCGAGGGCCACGATCGTCTTGAGGATCAACGGATACGCGGGGTGGTCCATGATCGGGGCCATGATCGGGTTGGCCTCGGAGCCGCCGTGGCGGAGGATCGCCTTGGTGACGATGACGTCGACGAGGTTGAGGACGAGGATGGTCACCGCCATCAGCCACCGACGAAGCGGGATCATGCGCGAGCCGTCCTCGCCGACCGGGACTCCCGCACGCATGGCACTGTCCACCGGTGGTTCGGTGTCGATCACTCCCAGGTCCTTCCGACGACTTCCGTCGACCGTACGGACCAGCACCGCTCGCCACAAGTCGAGATTTACTGAAATGCGTCAATAGTTAACGAGGAGGAGGGTGTTCCACAGCACCACGCCCGCGTAGAACACCCACGCGAGGAGCAATCCCAGATCGGCCAGGCGAGACGTCACCGGCGTCCGGAGTACCACCAGCCACATGAGCCCGAGCACCACCGCCTTCACGACGATCGGCTTCCACCAGTGCTCGACCACCCCTTGCATGGCGGGGTTCGATTCGGTGCCGCCGAGCGCGAGCACGGCAGCGGTCGTCAGGAGATCGAGCGCGTTGAGGGTGAGCAGCGCCCACAGCCGGAACGATCGCTCGCCCAGCACCCGCTCGATCCGGGCACTGACCGCCCGGAGATGCCGCGTGGACCGGTGCACCTCAGCCTGCTCGACGCTGGTGGTCTCCGGCAGCGAGGCGTAGCGCATGGTCACGGCCCGGACGGTACCGACACGAAGCGGCACCCGACAGAGCCCGATGACCCAATCTCCGATGCCGGCAGGGACTGCGAGCGCGGCGACGACGGGGGGCCGGACCACTAGCATCGCCGCATGGCCAAGCTCCCCGACCTGCTGGCGACGTTTCGTCTGATGCCGCTCTTCCACGACTGCACCGACGACGAGCTCCGCCAGATCGACGCGGTGGCCGACGAGGTCGCGGTGCCCGCCGGGCGGGTGCTGATCCGCCAGGGTGAGCTCGGACGCGAGTTCGTGGTGATCGTCGACGGCGAGGCCTCCGTCGAGCGCGACGGCGCCACGGTCGCCACGCTCGGTCCCGGCACCCACTTCGGCGAACTCGCCCTGCTGGTCGACCACCCCCGCAACGCGACCGTCACGGCGGTCACCGACCTCAAGCTGCAGGTGATCGACCGGCGCGGCTTCCAGAACCTGCTCGACAGCTCCCCGCACCTGACGAAGAACCTGCTGCACTCCGTGGCCCGTCGCCTCTCCGAGGTCGACGCCCACACCGACGACTGACGTCGGTCGAGCCGAGCGTCAGCCGGTCGGTCCGCCCACGAGCGGCCACACCTCGGCACCGAACGCCGCGACCTGATCGGCCATCTCCTCGGCCGACCGGGCGGCGAACCGCACCTGCACGTGGTTGGCCCCGACGCCGACGTACTTGGTGAGACGGGCGGCGATGGCCTCGGGCTCCCCCGAGAGCGTGAACGGCCCGGAGTCCCACGTCGGCGTGCCCACGTAGATCGGTTCGGACTGGATGCCGATGTCGAAGGGTTCCTCGGCGCCGAACGCCTCGGCCCGCTCGGTGCGCAGGAACTCGACCGCGGCGCGCATGCCCATCTTCGGCGGACCCTGGGGCAGCCAGCCGTCGCCGAGCGTCGCGGCGCGGCGAAGCGCCGCGTCCGACGATCCACCGACCCAGATCGGGGTCCCGCCGGGGCGGGGTGACCTCGGGCGGAGCACTGCTCCCTCGAACTCCCCGGTCGCCAGCGCCTCCCGCAAGACGGGGAGCGCCGCGTCGAGATCGCGGCCTCGTCGTCGGAACTCGGCGCCCACCAATTCGAACTCGCGCTCGACGTGACCGATACCGACCCCGAGGATCGC
>CALMLJ010000632.1 GCA_937868025.1 uncultured Acidimicrobiaceae bacterium | reverse complement strand
GTATCGCCCGGCGCGGCCAACTCGATGCGGACCACCTCGGGCGCGATCGCCAGGAGGATCGACGTCTCGGTGCGTCCGGCGTGCGCGTCGCCCCCGGGGAAGGAGCAGCGGGCGATCATCGACCGCCGACCCTCGGCGCGGAGACGGGCGTCGGCGCTTCGCAGGGCCACACTGTTGCCGCCGTGGGCGTTGACCCAGACGACCCCGGCGAACGCGTCGGCGGACCGCCCGATCTCGACGACCATCTCCTCGAACACCGCTGCTCCGACCGACAGCGTCCCCGGGAAGCCGGCATGCTCGCCCGACGCGCCGACCGCCACGGTCGGTGCGACGACGAGGTCGACCCGCGTCGCCGCGAGACGTTGCGCCACCTCGGTGGCGATGCGGGCATCGGTGTCGAGCGGCAGGTGCGGACCGTGCTGCTCGGTCGACCCGAGCGGCACCACGAGCGTGGGCCGCCGCTCCCCCACCTCGGGCCACGTCATCTCGCCCAACACCCTCGTTTTGTCCTGCATTTCAATCGGCAAACCGAACGGTTTGCAGGGCAAAACGGTCGGAGGTCATCTCAGTCGAGATAGCCCCACACGCGCAGCTGGCCGACGATCTCGGCCGCCGCAGCGGCCGGGTCGGCCTCGACGCGGCGGGGAGGTGTGCGCTCGACGAGGGCGCCGGTGAGTTCGACGATGCGCGACAGGGCGCGGTCGCCGTGGGGCGCGGGAAACGCTCGGGCCCGGGGCCGAACCGGAGAGGTCGGCCCCACGTCTACACGGCTGAGGTCCGTCACCGGCGCGGTGTCGTGGTCCGGGCCCGGAAGCGACTTCGCCGCGAGCACCTGGCGCAACGATGCACGACGGAGACGCGCGACCGAGCCCTCCACCGAGATGACGATCGGGCCGTCCCAACGAACGTGCTCACGCCGGCCACCGTCCAGGCGACGGACACCGCCGCGACCGTCGTCCGTGACATCGGTGAGTCCCAGCGCTTGGGGCCAACCGAGGCCGTGCGCGGCGAACGACGGCACCGAGCCGGAGCCGCGGTCGAGGCTGTGGTCACCGGCGACCACGAGCTCGACGTCGCCGAGCCGAGTCACCGCAGCGGCGATCGTCGCACCGATGGCCGATGAGGGAAGGTCCTCGTCGGCCGGGATGTGCAGCAGGGACTCCGCCCCGCTCGCTGCCAGCTGACGCAACGATTCGTTCGCGACGGCTGGAGCGACCGAGATCAACACGACACTGCCGCCGCGCCGTTCGGCGAGACGGAGACCCACCTCGAGCGCGGCCTGGTCGCTGTCGGAGAACCCCGACCGCCGGGGGTCGGTGGTGACCGCTCCGGTGAGCGGGTCGATCTCGGGGTGGAGGTCCACCCACTTCACACACACTGCGATCGTCGACATGGCAGCGATCAGGATGCCTTGAAGACGACGCCGTGCCCACCCTCGGGGTAGGTCCAGGTGATGGCGCCCTCGGTGTTGCAGACCATGTAACAGGTGCCGCACTCGAAACACTGCTCGTAGTTGAAGAGGATGCCGCCGTCGGACACGGGCACGAACAGGTTGGCCGGGCAGGCCGTGATGCACGCCTTGGTGGTGCACCCGCGGCACGAGTCACCGTCGACAGTGATGTGGGCCCGCTCGTGCACACGGAACTCCACGAGGTCCATCCGATGTTCGAAACTGATCTCCGGGTAGTCCCCGTTCGCGGCGCTCATCCGTACCCCTTCAGACCCGTGATGCCGTCCTTCGCGAGGTCACGCAACTTCACACCGGCCGCCTTGATCTCGGACCGGACGATCGCGTTGAACCCCGGCTTCGGTCGAGGGTTCTCGACGGTGAAGATCCGCTCGGCGACGTTGCACGCCAGCTGCGGATAGATGCTCTGGACGCGTTCGCTCATGATCAGGTCGGCGACACCACGGAGCTTGCGGTGGTCGGCGAGCACGAAGTTCGTCTCCATCCGCTGGCGATAGCCGGCGAGACCGGCGTCGGACGTGTCGCCGCGGCGCAATGCGTCGACCGCCGCCTGTCCGGCGGCGATGCCCGAACCGATCGCGAAGTTGACACCTTCGAGCCAGATGCCGGCAGCCAGGCACATGGCTGCGGCATCACCGGCCACGAGCATGCCGTCGCAACTCAGCTCGGGCATCATGTTGAACCCGCCCTCGGGGATCAGGTGGGCGCTGTACTCCTTGACCTCACCACCCTCGAGCAGCGGAGCGATCGACGGGTGGGCCTTCACCCCGGCGATGATCTCCTCGGGGCGCTTGCTCTGTGCACCCAGTGCCGTCACCTGCAGCACGACGCCGACTGCCACCGTGTCGAGGTTCGTGTAGAGGAACCCTCCGCCGGGGATGCCCTCGGTGCACCCGATCATCTCGAAGTCCGCGCCCTCGAGCCCTCGCAGACCGAAGCGCTCGTCGATCGTGTCCTTGCCGAGCGAGATCGTCTCCTTCACCCCGACGGTGTAGTGCTCCGGCTCGATGTGGGAGAAGAGCCCGGCTTCCTTGGCGAGGAACGAGTTGACGCCGTCGCAGGCGATGACAACGTCGGCGGTCAGGTCGCCGTCGGGACGGTCGGTACGCACGCCGACGACGCGGGAGCCCTCGCGGAGCAGGCCGGTCGCCGTGGTCGAGCAGATGAGCTCGGCGCCCGCGGCGACGGCGTGGCCGGCGAGCCAGTTGTCGAAGTCGGGACGGTACGCCGTTGCACCGTTGTAGGGCGCCTCACCCCAGGTCGTGGTGCGGTAGTCGATCGTCATCGCCTGGGTGGGCGTCATCATCATGGTGGCCCGACGGGTGACCCATCGCTGGATCGGGGCCTCGTCCCACCAGTTGGGGATGATGCCGTCGAGGATGCGGCCGTAGATGACCCCGCCGTACATGTTCTTGGAGCCGGGGAACGG
>CALMLJ010000631.1 GCA_937868025.1 uncultured Acidimicrobiaceae bacterium | reverse complement strand
CTCGTGCTCGAGGCGGGCATCGGCGAGGAGGCCGTGGTACCGATGTCGTCGCTCGCCGACGCGTCCGAGATGTTCCTCGTGTCGACGGGTCGCGAGGTGCAACCCGTGCGCCACGTGATCTCACCCGACGGTCGGCGCCGCGAACTCCCCTGGTGCAGCGGCCCGTTCACCGTCGAGGCCCGCCGCGTCTGGCTCGAGCAGATCGCCCCTCAGCACGACCCCTGACGCCCCACCCCGCCCCTTAGGGGTTTTGTGCTGCGAGGAGCGACGCTGGCGTCGCTCCTCGCACTACAGAACCCCGGGCGCGGTCAACCGTCGGTCGGGCGCAGGTGGACGACGTCGCCGACGGAGATCTCGTGGAGCGTGCCGTCGACGTCGAGCACCAGGCGACCGTCGGCGGTGAGGCCGGTGGCGAGGCCAACGACCGAACCATCGCCCCGTTCCACCCTGACCGTCCGCCCGATCGTCGCCGACCGTTCAGCGACCGCGTCGCGCACCCGGGACGGATCCGCGAGGTGGACCTCGAGGCGCCGCAACATCGCGACCACGAGATCGGTCCGGTCGACGTCGGCGCCGACGAGCTGCCGGAGGGACACGGCGGTGGCGGCCAGCTCGTCGGGGAACCCGTCGGGCCAGTTCACGTTCACGCCGATGCCGGCAACCACGGCATCGACGCGGCCGTCGACGACGGTCGATTCCGCGAGCACCCCCGCCAACTTCCGGTCGTCGGGAGCGGCGCTCGTGCCCGCCACCAGATCATTGGGCCACTTGATCCCGACCGCGACACCCGTCACCGCCTCGACCGCCTCGGCGGCCGCGAGACCGAGCGCGGTCGTCACGACGTGGGGGTCGAGCGAGCCCGCCGGAGGCCGCACGAGCACCGAGCACAACAACGAGGCGCCGGGCGGGGCCTCCCAGACGCGGCCCATCCGACCTCGGCCGGCGGTCTGGTGATCGGCACCCAGCACCTGCTCGGGCCCGCCGTCACGGGCCACGCGGAGCAGGTCGGCGTTGGTCGAACCGGTCTCGTCGACCCAGTGAAATCGGGCGAATCGGGTTCCGGTCAACGCTGATGTGGCACGCGGGGCATCCATTCGCCCAAGATATGGCGTGTTTTCCAAAGTGTTGATCGCAAACCGTGGTGAGATCGCCGTCCGGGTCATCCGGGCCTGCAAGGAACTCGGCATCTCCACCGTCGCCGTCTACTCCGAGCTCGATCGGGACGCACTGCACGTGCGCCTGGCCGACGAGGCCTACGCCCTCGGCGGGCAGACCGCCGCCGAGAGCTACATCAACACCGAGAAGCTGATCGATGTGATCCAGCGTTCCGGGGCCGAGGCGGTGCACCCCGGCTACGGCTTCTTCTCGGAGAACAGCGACTTCGCCAAGGCCATCACCGACATGGGCGTGAAGTTCATCGGTCCCCGCCCCGACGCGATCGACGTGATGGGCGACAAGATCTCGGCCCGCCTCGCGGCCGAGCGGGTCGAGGTGTACGGCGTGCCCGGCACGACCGAGCTCATCACCGATCCGCAGCAGATCATCGACTTCGGAGCCGAGTACGGCTACCCGATCGCCATCAAGGCCGCCTACGGCGGCGGCGGTCGCGGCATGAAG
>CALMLJ010000630.1 GCA_937868025.1 uncultured Acidimicrobiaceae bacterium | reverse complement strand
GCGACGGGCGGCACCGGTCGCATCACCGCCACGATCGACGCGATCGGCGCCACGACCGTCGAGGTGCCGGCCGGCCGGGCCCTCGACGCAGTCCGCCGTCTCGGCGCTGTGCCCGAGGTCGACACCGCCCAGGCCGACCAACAGGTACGCGCCTTCGAACGGGTGCCGACCGATCCCTACTGGCCACAACAGGAGCCCGCGATGCGTGGCATCGGCGCACCGGCGGCGTGGGGTGTCTCGACGGGCGCGCCGTCGGTCGTCATCGCCGTCGTCGACTCGGGGGTCAACCCGGTCAGCGACCTCGCCGGTCGGGTCCTTCCGGGCTACGACTTCGTCAACGGCGATTCCGACGCCTCCGACGACGCCGATCACGGCACCGAGTCGGCGCTCGTCGCCGCCGCGGCCGGTGACGCCGGCGGCGGGACCGCCGGCATGTGCTGGAGCTGCCAGGTGCTGCCGGTGAAGGTGCTCGACAGCGACGGTGTCGGTTCGATGTTCGACGTCGCCGCCGGCATCGTGTGGGCGGCCGACCACGGTGCCGACGTCATCAACCTCAGCCTCGGCGGTCGGTTCAGCGACCCGGCCGTGACCGACGCCCTCAACTACGCCTACGCCCGCGACGTGGTCGTCGTGGCCTCGGCGGGCAACGACGGTAAGAGCGAGCAGAGCTACCCGGCTGCCGAGGCCGGGGTCATCTCGGTCGCCGGCATCGTCAACGGTCAACGCAACCTCCACCCGTTGAGCCGGCGAGGTCCGACCTGGGTCGACGTGGCGGCACCGTGGTGCAACTGGGTCGTGATGGGTTCGCCCGACTACTTCTGCGGCACGTCGTCCTCGGCGCCGCTCGTGACCGGCACGGCAGCACTGCTGCGGACGATCCGACCCGCCGCCGATCGCCAGATGATCGCAACGGCGCTGCTCACGACCGCCGACCAC
The DNA here is from genome assembly GCA_937868025.1 of uncultured Acidimicrobiaceae bacterium. The sequence continues at coordinate 4,111 of CALMLJ010000630.1, read as the reverse complement.
GCGCCGACGACCGGCCTCGTCGGCTACGGCATCCTCGACGCCGGCCGGGCCGCTGCGGCCGTGTCGACGGTCGCCCCGGGCCCGACGCCGAACCCGCCCGACGTGACGCCGCCGACCGCAACGATGACCGCTCCCGGTGGCTACCAGATCGGATCCACCGTTGTGCAGGTCGTGAGCGACGACGACCAGGGCATCGTGATGGTCGAGGTGCGCCTCGACGGCACCCTCGTCGCCGCCCTCGCCAACCCGGCGCGGGTCCAGGACCTCCGGTTCGACACCGGCTTCGCCGGCGACGGGCCCCACGTGGTCGAGGCCGTCGTCACCGACGTCGGCGGCCACCGCGTACTGGCCGGCTCGGCGACCATGGTCACCGACAACGCCAACCCCCTCGGCCTCCTCGTCAGCCCGTCCACCGGCGCCAAGGTGTCGGGCTCCTACGTCGCCCGGGTCTTCGTGACCGACCCCAACGGCATCATGGGCACCTTCTTCATCGCCAACGACCAGGTCGTCGGCGGGTTCCTCGGCGCCGGATTCGGGCAGGTCACCGTCCCCGTCACCCGCAACGGCCCCATCCGCGTGGTCGCACTCACCGTCGACAACGCCGGCCACATCTCGGGCACGAACACCGCCGTGGTCACCGGGTCGGTGCCCCGCCGCAAGGCGCGGCGGTGACGCCCGCGCCGGTCGCCGTCGCCACCGTCGGACCCCTGCTGGCGGGTCCGGCGATCCACTAGAGTCCGTGGCCATGAACTTTCCCGACGATCTGCGCTACTCCTCCGACCACGAGTGGGTCCGGCTCGAGGGTGGCACGGTCCGGCTCGGCATCACCGACTTCGCCCAGGACAACCTCGGCGACGTCGTGTTCGTGCAGATTCCCGAGCTCGGCGCTGCCGTCTCGGTGGGTGACTCCTTCAGCGAGGTCGAGTCGACCAAGTCGGTCTCGGACATCTACTCGCCCGTCGACGGCACGATCACCGAGATCAACCCGCTCCTCGAGTCCCAGCCGGAACTGCTCAACAGCGATCCCTACGGTCAGGGCTGGATCTGCACCATCGAGGTCACCGACGCCGCCCAGGTCGAGGGGCTCTTGGACGCCGCCGGCTATCAGTCGCTCGTCGACGGCTGAGCAGGGCTGCAGGACTGACGTGGATCGGGCCGTCTGCCCCCAGTGCGGCTCGCCCAACGCGGCGGAGTCGAACTTCTGCTCGGTGTGTGGCGCCGCGCTCGAGCGTGCCGACACCGAGCACACCGAGACGCACCCGGTGGTGTCGGTGGGCGACGAGGACCAACCGCTGCTGGTTGTCATCCGGGGCACCAACGCCGGCTCGCGATTCGCACTCGATCCCGAGGTGACCACGATCGGTCGCCACCCCGAGAGCACGCTGTTCCTCGACGACGTGACGGTGTCGCGCCGCCACGCCGAGATCCGCCTCGAGGGCACCCACTATCTCGTCAGCGACGTCGGATCGCTCAACGGCACCTACCTCAACGGCGACCGTGTCGACGTGCACGAGCTCGCCGAGGGTGACCAACTGCAGGTCGGCAAGTACCGGTTGGTCTTCGCATTCGGAGCGCACGATGGAGACGACTGACGACATCGGGCACCTCTCGATCGGCGAGGTGCTGGCGCTCCTGCAGTCGGAGTTCCCCGACGTCACGATCTCGAAGATCCGGTTCCTCGAGGCGCAGGGCCTCATCGATCCCGAGCGCACGCCGTCGGGCTACCGGAAGTTCTACGAGCCCGACATCGTCCGGCTGCGTTGGATCCTGCGCCAGCAGCGTGACCACTTCCTGCCACTGAAGGTCATCAAGGCGAAGCTCGAGCAGGGTGGCGAGATCGACTTCGAGTCCGCCATCGCCGTGCAGCCCAACCTGTGGTCCGAGGACGGTGCCGCTCCGGCGCCGACTCCGCCGATGGAGGCACCGTGGGCGCCACGGGCACCCGGTCGCACCCGTCCCGCCGCTGCATCACCCCAGGCATCGCCGGCAGCGTCTGCGGTCGCGACGGCCGACGCCGATCGTCCCGCACCGGAGTCCACCCCGCCCGTCGAGGCGCCGCCCGCGCCTGCTGCCAGCCCTGCCGCGCCCGCTGCCGCTGCGAGCCCTGCCGTCGGTCCGGCGGCTGGTTCGGTCACCGAGCCCTCCGCGTCGGAGACCGTCGCCGGCGCCGAGGTCGAGGAGCACAATGCCGCGGCGTGGCTGGCGGCGCTGCAGGAGTCCCCGCGCAAGTCGGCGCCGACGCGTCCGGCCGAACCGACCGCCGTCGGCATCGGCCGCGGTGTCCGGTTCGGGCTGGCCGAGGTGATCGAGGTGACCGGGGTCCCGGCCGAGGCGATCGAATCGATGATCGAGTACGGCCTGGTGACACCGATGGTCATCGGCGGTGAAGCCACCTACGACGCGTCGTCGGTGGCCGTGGTGCGGGCGGTCGCTCAGTTCCTGGCCCGTGGTGTCGAACCACGACACCTGCGGATGTTCAAGAACGCCGCCGAACGCGAAGCCGGGTTCTACGAGCAGATGATCCTGCCGCTGCTCAAGCAGCGGAATCCCAAGGCCCGCGACCAGGCGTCGACGACCCTGGGCGAGCTGGCCGGGGCGGGTGACGACCTGAGCCGGGCGCTCGTGCGTCAGGCCCTTCGGTCGCACCTCGGCGACTGACCCGAACATCACCCGCGCCTGCCCTCCCGGACGAGGGTGGGAGCGGGCTATCGTTCCGGGAATGATCGAGGTCGAGCTGATCGGTGTCAGTGTGGAAGTCGCCTCCAACACGCCCATCGTGGTGTTGCAGGAGCTGACGGGGCCGACGCGATCGTTGTCGATCTTCATCGGCGGCCCCGAGGCGACGGCGATCGCCTTCGCCCTCGAGGGGGTGCAGGCGCCACGCCCGCTCACCCACGATCTCTTCAAGGACGTCCTCGAGGCGGTCAACATCGAGATCGACCACGTGGTCGTGAGCGAGCTCAAGGAGGCGACCTTCTTCGCCGAGCTCCACCTCACCAACGGCAGCGACGACTGGATCGTGTCGGCTCGCCCGTCCGATGCCTTGGCCCTCGCCGCTCGGGTCGAGTGCCCGATCTACGTCAACGACGCCGTGATGAACGAGGCCGGTGTCGCCGACGCGGTCGATGAGGACGACGAGGTCGACTCGGGCAACCCCGAAGAGGTGGTGGAGGAGTTCCGCCAGTTCATCGACTCGGTCAATCCGGAGGACTTCGCGTCCTGATCACCGCCGCCCGAGGCGGCATTCGCGCGATCCGCGCGAATAATCGCGCGGATCGCGCGAATGGTCGTTGCCTTGACGCGCGGCCCTCGGTATGTTGACACGCACGTAGTTTCACCGATGTCGTGAGGGCAGGAATGACCGAGAACAACGTTGCAGCAGCCGAGACCGTCGGATTCTCAGGGCGTCGAACCGCCGAGATCGTGGGGATCACGTACCGGCAGCTCGACTACTGGGCGCGCACCGACCTCGTGCGCCCGTCCCTCACCGATGCCTCGGGCAGCGGGAGCCGGCGCCAGTACTCCTACCGCGACCTCCTGGAGCTCAAGGTCATCAAGAGCCTCCTCGACGCGGGCATCAAGCTCGAGCAGGTGCGCACGGTCTTCACGTACCTGAAGGAACACCTCGGCGAGGACGTGACGACCGCCAACCTCGTCATCAGTGGCACCGGTTCGGTGCTCGTCCGCACCGGCGAGGAGCTCATCGACGCACTCCGTTCCGGCCAGGGAGTCCTCAACGTGTTGCAGCTCGGTGGTGTGAAGGACGAGCTCGACGCGAGCATCGTCGATCTGCACCCGAGCCCCGACACCCCTGAGGTCACCTACGGCGGTGCCCAGCACGCAGGCTGACGCCCTCCGGCGCCGGTGGCGCACCGCGAGGCTTCGTTCGCCCCGCGTCGGGGCCAGTAAGGTCGGCCCGTGACGCTCAAGACCTCCCCGCTCGACGCTGCCCACCGCGACCTCGGCGCCAAAATGGTGCCGTTCGGTGGCTGGGACATGCCGCTCAACTACTCGGCGGGCACGCTCGCCGAGCACCGGGCCTGCCGCACCTCTGCGGTGGCGTTCGACGTCAGCCACCTCGGCACCGTGCGGGTGTCGGGTCCCGGCGCCC
>CALMLJ010000629.1 GCA_937868025.1 uncultured Acidimicrobiaceae bacterium | reverse complement strand
CCCCGTTGCAGCGTCGCCTCGGTCACCACCACGTGGTGGATGGTGTCGGCGACGGCGCGCTCGGCGGCCGACGGGAGCCCGCGACGGCGGCGCGACAGGCCGACGGATCGTCGGCCGATCCCCTCGATCGGAATGCGACGCCACTGCCCCTCGAGCCAGCCAGGCGCGGCACTGGCGGGCAGCACGGCGGCGCCGAACCCCGAGAATGCCAGCGACGCCAGCAGCCGCATGCCGTCGACCTCGGCCTGGGCGCGCAGCGTGACGCCGGCAGCGGCAGCGTCGTCGTCGAGTTCGGTGCGGAAGCTGGTGCCTTCGGCTTCGAGGAGCAGCTCGTGCTCGCTGAGGTCGGCCATCGTGACGGACTCGCGCTCGTACAACGGATGGCCGGCGGGGGCGACGAGGAGGCGGTCCTCGTCGAAGAGCGGGGTCGTGCGCAGTTCGGGTGCGTCGAGGGGGGTGTTCACCACCGCCATGTCGAGCTGGCCGCCGATGAGCTGGAGGGCCAGCGAGCTGGTGGTCGCGTCGAGGAGCACAACGTGCACCTCGGGATACTTGGTCTTGAGCGAGTTGAGCAGGGGAGGGACGAGCCAGCGCGCCGTCGTACCGATGACGCCGGCGCGGACGGTGCCCGACACGACATCGCGCATCGCCGCAATGTCCGACGCCAGGGCCGCGAATTCGTGGTCGATCCGGCGGGCGCGCTCGACGACGACACGACCCTCCTCGGTGAGCTCGGTGGTCGCACGGTCCACGAGGATCACCCCGAGCTCGTTCTCGAGACGGGAGACGTGTGTGCTGATGTTCGACTGCACGGTGTGCAGCGACTTCGCCGCCGCCGAGAAGCTGCGGCACTCGCCGACGGCGACGAGTGCTCGGAGTTGTCGTTGGTCCATGTTGAGGCGTTCACCTTCAGTCGTACGGGGCCGGAGCGAAGATCATCTCTGAGAGAGATCTTAGCTATCGGCTGCAACTACTGGAAAGATTGCTTGCAAGTGTTTATAGTGATGCCACAACAACAAACGCCGGAGCACAGCGGAGTCCCCCCCTCCCAGCTCTGGCCACGGTCTTCAGGCGGAATCCCCCTCCGCCGTCGACCTTCCCGAAGGACCAGATCCCCCCTCTGGTCCTTCGGTCTTTTTGCAGGCTGGAGGCCGCCTTCGTTAGGTACGGTCGCTGCGCTCCCTCCTTTCACTCCGGCACCTCCAGCGGTGGACCTTGCAGGGGTGCCCGGTCGGGCTGGTGCCCCCGTCGCTTCGCTCCGGTGCCGTCGCTTCGCTCCGGGGACCCGGGTAGCGTCGTCCTCGTGGCCGCTCCTGTGACGAAGACTCCAGCGAAGAAGACACCTGCCAAGAAGACACCTGCCAAGAAGGCGCCGGCGAAGAAGGCGCCTGTAGCGAAGAAGGCCCCCGCTGCCAAGAAGGCCCCCGCGGCCAAGAAGGCGGCTCCGGCACCGAAGCGATTCACCGGCGCGGCGTTCTTCGATCTCGATCGCACGCTGCTTGCCGGCGCGAGCGGGCCCGTGTTCTCCCAGGCGCTTCGAGAGGTCGGCGTGCTGACCGGCGAGGCCCACCCGGTCGAATCAGCGCTCTTCAAGGTGTTCGACGTGTTCGGTGAGAACTATCCGACGATGGTCCTCACCAAGCAGGGGGTGCGCCTCGTGAAGGGCTGGGACGTTGCCACCGTCGCCGAGGCCGCCGAGCTGGCCGCACCGCGCCTGGTCGACAAGGTGCTGCCCTACGCGCACGTCGAGTTCGCCGAGCACCGCACCCACGGTCGGGCCGTTGTGCTCGCCACCACCACGCCCTATCACCTGGTGAAGCCGCTGGCCGACCTGCTCGGCTTCGACGACGTCATCGCCACCCGTTACGGCACCAACGAGTCCGGCACGACCTTCGACGGCACGGTGCGCGGGGAGTACATCTGGGGCAAGGGCAAGTCGCGCTCGGTCGCCTGGTGGGCCGAGGAGCACGGCATCGACCTCGGCGACTGCCACGCGTACAGCGACAGCTACTACGACGTGCCCATGTTGTCGATCGTCGGCAGTCCGCACGTGGTGAACCCCGATCCCCGCATGTTCGGCATCGCCACCCTCCGCCGCTGGCCCACGCGCTACCTCGATGCTCCCGCCGGCGTGCCGAAGATCGGTGGGTTCGAGCCGCAGAAGCTGGCGTTGATGTTCACCCGGTCCGAACTCATGCCGTTCGTCCGGTTCCGGAGCTACGGCAAGCGCCGCATCCCCGAGAGCGGCCCGGCGATCATCGTCGGCAACCACCGGAGCTACTTCGACCCGCTCGCGATCGGCTACGTCCTGGCCAAGCGAGGTCGTCCGGTCCGCTTCCTCGGCAAGAAGGAAGTCTTCGACGCCCCGGTGGTCGGCGACTTCGCCCGGGCCATGGGCGGCATTCGGGTCGAGCGGGGCACCGGCTCCGACGCTCCGCTCCAGGCGGCGCTCGAAGCGCTGGCCGCCGGCGACATGGTGGCGATGATGCCGCAGGGCACCATTCCCCGCGGCCGCGAGTTCTTCAACCCGAAGTTGCGGGGCCGCTGGGGCGCGGCGCGTCTCGCGCACGAGTCCCGCGTCCCGGTGATCCCCGTCGGCCTGTGGGGGACCGAGAAGGTGTGGCCGCGCTCGGCCAAGGTGCCGAACCTTGCGAACGTTACCGATCCGCCCGTGGTGACCATCAGGGTCGGGCCGCCGGTGGAGCTCGAGTACGACTCCCTCGAGGCCGACACGGAGCGGATCATGGCGGCAATCATGCGTCTGCTTCCCCCGTCCGCCCGCGAGGAGTACGAACCGACCGACGAGGAACTCCGCCTCGCCACACCCGGCGGCCACGTGGTTCCCGACGCCGATCACGAGGCCGAGCGTCGACCCGGAGTCGACTGAACACCCCCAGCGATCTCTGGGGGTTCGCCCCGATGCGTCCGTGACGCGGCGTTCCCGATGATGGAGGGATGCCCTCCTCGTATCTCGTCCTCGCCGCCACCGGCATCCTCCTCGTCCTGGTCGAGCTGGCGATCCGCCGGTGGCGGCATCTCCCGATCGACGCTCACGTGACGGCCGTGTCGGCGACGGTCGGAGCGATCTGGTTCGCGACCAAGGCGGTCGGCGGCGCGACCGGCCTCGTCGCCGTGTACGCCTGGGTGTTCGGCCGTTGGGCCCCGTGGCATCTCGACGCCGGCAACCCGCTCACCTGGGTGGCGTATCTCGTCGTCGGCGATGCCGCGTACTACTGGGTCCACCGCGCCGAACACCGGATCCCGTTCCTGTGGGCGTCGCACGTGGTGCACCACTCGGCGGAGGACTTCGGATTCACGACTGCCATTCGCATGCCCCCGACCGAGGTCCTCTACAAGCCGCTCACCGGCTTGTGGGCGCCGCTCCTCGGCTTCCCGCCGCAGATCTACGCGCCGATGGCGGCCTGGGGTCTGATCTCGGGCCAGCTGCA
>CALMLJ010000628.1 GCA_937868025.1 uncultured Acidimicrobiaceae bacterium | reverse complement strand
CGACACCGCAGAAGAACTTGATCGTCAGGATGTAGTTGAAGAACGCGATCAGCTGTGCCTGCGTCGGCCCCGCCGATGGGGCCCCACCCAGCTCGATCGAGTTCGGCGGTTCGCCGGCGCCGTTCATGCCGACGTCGACCTGGCCGGTCGAGCTGGCGGTGATGACCCGCCCGCCGCGATCCATCACGACGTGGATGAAGTACGGGCCGGCACCGACCCCGCTGCCATCCCACGTGAACGTGTTGGTGCCGGCGACGACGTTGATGCCGCCGGCGATCGGCGTACCGAGGCCATCGGCGGTGCTGCGGTTGGTGTCGGCGTACACGTTCGCGATCGTGCCCGGCGCCCACGTATCGTCACGGAACTGGATGCCGAAGGTCGGGGCCACAGCCTCGTCCTTCAGGAGCTTCACGTCGTCGATCTGCCAACTGCGGTCGCCCGGGTCCTCGTGGGGATCGAAGCGCAGCATGCTGACGAACGTCGTCTCGTTGGTGCCCCAACCGATCCATTCGGAGTTGCCAGTCGGATCGAGGATGGCCGCCGCAGGGTTGGCCCGGAACGACATCACATAGGTCGCAGGCCCGGGCTTCACGACGATCGGGAGGCTCACCTGCTCGTGTTTGCCGTCCGCGCTGCTCCACACGAACCGGCCGACGAGACCGCCGCCGGGCGCATCCTCGAGGCCCCAGGGCCCGTCGTAGTTCATCTTGACGACGACCTTGTGGTAAAGCGTCGCGTCGATCTGTCTCGGGCCGAGGTTGAACAGGACGACCGGGTCGTTTTTGGCTCCGTCAGCGAAGCCGAACAGGGCGCTGTCGTGCACGCTCGCGTTCGTGTTGAAGGTCTTGAGCACATCGGTCGCCTGGTCGAAGTCCCACGCATCACCACGGACGGCCGCGGCGAAGTCGGTTCCGCCCAACTCGCTCGGGCTGATGACGACGGGACTCGGAGACGAGTCGGCCGGCATCGTCACCGTCCCCGACACGGCCGACTTCGAACCACCCTGGGAGGTGTAGAACCGCACGGGCTGGTTCGGTCGGAAGAGGCCCGAGGAGAGCGACAACGTGCTCCCGGCGGGGAAGGAACCGATGCGGTTGGCCGACTCGTTGACCGCAGGAGACAACGCTCCGTCATCCCCCGGGTTGTTGTTCGTGTCCTGCCACAGCTCCACGTTGCCGCTCCCACCGGCCAGCGTGACGCTGATCGGGTTGGCCGGCGCGTAGATGCTGGCGTCCTCCATGGTCACGGTCGGCTTGCTCGGTGTGTTGAAGGCGATCGCCAGGTACACGAGGCCGATCGAACCACCCCAGGACGTGCCAGCGAAGCGGGCCGTCCCACCCGGCCAGCCCTCGAGGTCGTTGGTGCCGACCATGTCGAAGTCGTAGGTGTGCCAGCCGGGCACGATGTCGAAGTAGCGGTAGCCGTCCGCGCACCCGTCACAGGTGCGGAAGCCGACGGCGCCGACCGTGGTGCGATCGGAGTGCATCCGGAACGACACCCGGGTGTAGACGTTGCCGTCGAGGGTGCGGGCGCGCGGGTCGCGCACCGCCGACGTCGGGTACGCGCCGGGATCGCCGCGGGTCAGGATGATCTGCGCGGCACCCTCGACCCGCAGCTTTCCGCCGTTCATCGACTGCGATCCCTCGTTGAAGTTCAGCCGCGTGAGGCTGATGTCCTCGGGGTTGTTGAAGTCCATCGGGTCGTTCCACTGATTGGTGAAGTAGTCCGAGGGCGCAGCGATCGTGGCGGCCGACGGGGTCACCGACGAGGGGGCCGCAGCGGCCGCGGGCACCGAGCCGGTCAGGTCGGCGACGAGCGCCGCCGTCAGGAACACGACGGCGCTGACACCGACGCGACGACGGGTCCGTGAACGTTCGACGGAGTACGGCAGCGCGTCTCGAAACGACATGAGGGAGGGGCTCCAGGGGATCGGCAGGCGAGGGGCTCTCTTCAGCCCTACCCCTCCCATCGGCAAGGTCGCCGAATTCCATGAGTCGATCCGGCCCGCGTTCACCCGTGCGGGTGGGTCACCCCCCGGGAATCACCAGCCGAACGCGAGCTTCGCCGCCTCCCGCGCCACCGCCGGGGCGTAGCCCCACCGGCGCAGCTGGTCCTCGACCTGACCGAGAGCCTCCCCGACCGACCGTAGGCCCGACGCGGCCGCCGACGCACGACGGAGTTCTTCAGGGTCGACCGAGCCCCGGGCCCACGACTCGTGGGAGCGCTGCAACGCCTCGGGAAGCCGCGCCACCTGGCGGCGCGTCAACGTCGGCAGGTGGGTCCGCACCGCCAACCGCTGCTGCGACACCCGGTACGCGGCCCCGAACTGGCAGGCCCGCAACACGCTCCGGTGGGTCGTCGAACTGCGCGCCATGCTCTCCCCCAGGCCCAGTGCACGGCCGGTCTCGACCAGGTCGATCCGAAACCCACCCGGGCACTCCTCGAGGCCACGGGCGAACCGCCTCAACATCCACGTGGTACTCGGACCGAGGAGACCCAACCAATACCGCTCGACGTACGCGCTGCGCGGGTCGTGGCCGTTGAGTTCGAAGGACGGATCGGTCCACGCGACGATCTCGAGGACCGGCGGCAGGGCCGTGGACGCGGTGACCGGTGGGTCGAGCGCAGGCGAACGGTCCGTCGGCGCCCGATCAGCGACGGCGGAACGGGGTTCGGGGATCCGCGTGGGCGCGGCGGGAGCGGTGGGGGTCGTAATGGGCATGGGGCAGTCCTGACGGTGCGATGACGCTCAGGGGAAGTCGTCGGACCGTACGACGGGACCGTTGTCGATGGGAGGTGGGACATCCCCCATCGACAACGGCGGCACCGCCGTCTCGTCAGCGGCGGCATCCGAATCCGCATCCAGACCTTCGTCAGACTCGTCGAGATCCTCCTCACGACGGCGACGCCAGACGAGCACGGCGGCGATCACCGCGAGCAAGCTGCCCGACAGGATCGCGAGTCGAACCAGCAACGACGTCAGGGTGGATCCGAGACTCGAACGACCGGCATCGGTCGAGGCGAGGCCACACTCTTCGGTGCGCACCCGGTCGAGGAATTCGTCCAAGGTGGTCGTGCCGTTCTCGTCGAGCACGAACATGCCGTCGGCCGGCACGTTGCCCAGGATCACACCAAGCTCAGCGACGCCGTCGGAGGACGAGTCGCCGGCCGACCTCGCCACGATCAACAACCGCTCGGGAAGGGGCACCTCGAGCGGGATCACGGTGGCGAATCCCCGCGGCGTCGATCCGACCCGCACGGCGTCGAGCCGTCGAGGCTCGTCCGCGTGCACCGACCAGATGATGCGGTCGAATTGTGTCCGGCCGAAGCTCGGGCTTGCCGGTTCGTCGTCCGGATCGAGCGGGGCGGTCGTCGTGGTCGTCGATTCGCCGGGCACGGATTCCACCCGGACGTCGATGTCGGTCAGCCGGTCCGTGCCAATGCGGACATCGCTTCCGGCAGCGCAGTGGCCGAAGACGATCTCGAGGCCGGCGGGCGCGTCGACGGGCCGTCGCACGGCCACCGAGCCCGAATCGTCGAGGGCACATCCCGATGCGGCAACCACCACTGCGACGATGCCGGCGAGTCGACGGAACCGTGCCGGTCCGGCTCCGCTCACGTCCGCTCCCGTCGCGCTCATCGTGAGCATCCTGGCAGTCTTCGTCGACGACCCGCTCGCGTCGGCCGCGAGAACCCAACACGGATCCGACCCCGAACGTGCGGCTCCGTCGACGCAAGAAACCCCGAGGCGCGACCGCAGCCCGCTCCGTAGCCTCCGACCATGGCGAGCGACGACGTCCGGACACGACTGAGGACTGCGCTGACCATGGCGATGAAGGCGCGCGACCGCGACGTTGCGGGGGCGTTGCGGACCGTGCTCGCAGCGCTCGACAATGCCGAGGCGGTCGCCGCCCCCGAGCCTCCGGTCGGTGCCGACTCCCCGATCGCCGGTGCGCTCTCCGGGCTCGGCGCCGGCGAGGCACCCCGCCGCGAGCTGACCGAAACCGATGTCGCAATGATCGTTCACGCAGAGATCGCCGACCTGCGCGCCAGCGCTGACGACTACGACCGCCTCGGGCGGCACGACCGGGCGAACGGGCTCCGCGCTGGCGCCGACGCAGTGGCAGCGGCCGTCGCACCGACGTGAGCCGCTGATCCCGGTCCTGCGTGGGTAGGGTCCGCCCCATGACCGAGCCGGACGAGACCGTCGACGTCACGATCGACCCCGCGATCGACGCCGCCCGACGGCTCGTCGCTGCGTCATCGCGGATCGTGGTGCTCACCGGTGCCGGCATCTCGACGGACTCCGGTATCCCGGACTTCCGGGGCCCGAACGGCCTCTGGACCCGCTCCCCCGATGCCGAGAAGTTGTCGT
>CALMLJ010000627.1 GCA_937868025.1 uncultured Acidimicrobiaceae bacterium | reverse complement strand
AGCGGATAGCGACGGTCGATGACGGGGCTGAGAGCTCCCAGGTCGAACCACGGCAGCACCTCGGTCACGAAGCGCCGGCAGATCGCGATCTTCTCCTCGATCGGGCGCGAACGCAGCGTCGTGCCGATGATCTGCGCCTTCTTCATGAGGACCACCCCGAGGTTGACCTCGGCCGGGCCCCCGCCCATCACGCCGACCTGGATGATGCGCCCGCCTGTGCCGACGCTGCCCAGGTTCCTGGCGAGGTACTCGCCGCCGATGACGTCCAACACGACGTCGACACCGCGACCACCGGTCGCCTCCTTGGACGCAACCACGAAGTCGTCCGTCGTGTAGTCGACGACGACGTCGGCCCCGAGCTCGCGGCAACGCTCGACCTTGCCCGTCGACGTCGTCACGACGATCCGGGCGCCGATCGCCTTGGCGATCTGGATCGCCGCCGTGCCGACACCCGACGCGCCCGCGTGCACCAGGGCAGTGCGGCCCGTGGTCAGACCGCCCTGCGCCACGAGGGCGTCGAACGCGGTGACGAACACCTCGGGGATGGCGGCGGCGTCGGCGAGCGAGACGCTGGCGGGAACCGGCATCAGCAGGCGTTCGTGCGTGACCAGTTGCTCGGCGTAGGACCCGCCCCCGACGATGCCCATGACCGGGTCGCCGACCTTCGCACCCGCAACCCGGGCACCAACGGCGGCCACGGTGCCCGAGAACTCCATCCCCGGCACCTCGTAGGCGTTGCCGTCGCCATCGAGCACCGACGGGCCGGGGTACAGGCCCTGGCGCTGCAGCAGATCGGCGCGGTTGAGCGCCGTGGCGACCACGTCGACGAGGACCTCGTCCGGACCGAGAACAGGGCTGGGAATGTCGCGGAGACCGAGGACGTCGGTTCCGCCATAGGTGTCGAGGACCACGGCGCGCATAGCCTCACCGTATATGGACTTCTCGTTCTCCCCGGAGCTGCAGGCACTGTCCGACGAGGCCCGCCGGGTCGCGCGTGAGACCACGTCGACCCTCGACGTCACCGAGGACTCGTGGCTCCGTGGGGTCGACGCCGACTTCCCCCAGATCCTTGCCTCGCACGGGTGGCTCGGCATGTGCCTCCCCACCGAGTGGGGCGGTGGCGGACGACCGGCGATCGAGCGGTTCGCCGTCGTCGAGGCGCTCATCTCCGAGGGCGCCCCGATCGCCACCGCCTGGTTCGCTGACCGCCAGATCGGCCCGACGCTCCTGCAGTTCGGCACCGACGAGCAGCGACACCGGTTCCTTCCCGACATCATCGCCGGCACCTCGAAGTGGTGCGTCGGCATGAGCGAGCCCGACGCCGGGAGCGACGTCGCGTCGCTCCGCACCCGGGCCGACCGTGACGGCGACCATTGGGTCCTCAACGGCCAGAAGGTCTGGACGTCGGGCGCCGCCGAGTCCGACTGGTGCTACGTCATCGCCCGCACCGACCCCGACGCGGCACCGCACGCCGGCCTCTCGGAGTTCATCGTCGACCTCCACAGCCCCGGGGTCGAGATCCGCACCATCCACGACATGAGCGACGATCGCCACTTCTGCGAAGTGCACTTCAGCGACGTTCGCGTGCCCGCCGACCTGCAGGTGGGCACACTCAACGGCGCGTTCAAGCAGATCATGCGGCAGATGGA
>CALMLJ010000626.1 GCA_937868025.1 uncultured Acidimicrobiaceae bacterium | reverse complement strand
GGTGGGTCGCGGGTCCGTTCCCGATCCTCGAGAATCCGTTCCGAGCACCCGCCGCGCCCACCGTCCGGCGGGCGACGACGTCGACTGGGCCCCTCCGATGGGGTGGAGTGCTCATGGCGCGACCGTGCCGTGCCGATGGTCATGAATGGACTCGCGGCCGCTCTCCGATCACACGGTGGTCCCCGATCGCGCATCCGCGCTCGGCGAGGTGCTTCGGTCCGCCTCGGTCCGCTCCTTCTACCAACCCATCGTCGACCTCGTGGACGGCACCGTCGTTGGCTACGAAGCCCTGGCACGCGGACCGATCGGGAGCGTCCTCGAATTGCCGGATGACCTCTTCGCCGCCGCGACCGATGCCGGTCGTGTCGGTGAACTCGACGAGCTGTGCATGCGCGCAGCTCTCGAGGGCAGTGCAGAACGGATGCCCGACGGCCTTCCCCTCTTCGTCAATGTCGAGCCGGCGACACTCGACTCCGATCTCGTCCGTCGCACGGCACCGATCCCGACTGCCGGCGGTCGGACGATCGTGCTCGAGATCACCGAGCGGGCGATCACCCGATCGCCGCAAGCGCTGTTGAGCGGCGTCGCCACCGCTCGCGAGCACGGCTGGCGCATCGCTCTCGACGATGTCGGTGTCGAGGCCGGCTCGTTGGCGCTTCTGCCGATCATCCGACCCGACGTGGTCAAGCTCGACATGGGTCTGATCCGCGACGAGCCCGACATCAACCTCGGGCGCACCATGGCTGCGGTGATGGCGTATGCCGAACGCACCGGCGCCACGATCCTCGCCGAGGGCATCGAGACCGATGACCATCTCGACCGCGCCGTGTCGCTCGGCGCCACGCTCGGACAGGGCTACCGGTTCGGCCGCCCCGGCGAGCTTCCGTCGACCCTTCCAACAGCCCTTCCAGGCGGCCGACCTCATCGGTCGCACCTTCGTGATTTCGTGGCGCAACGCCCGATCGCGTTGTCGCCGTTCGACGCAGTCGTCGCCGCCGGCCGGCCCACGAGAACCGCGACCAAGCGGGTCCTCCTGCAGATCTCGCACCACATCGAAGAACAGGCCGCTGTCGACCCGGGCAGCCCACTCATCCTCAGCGCCTTCCAAGACGCGCGGCACTTCACCCCGGCGACCGCGAGCCGCTATGCCCGCCTCGTGCGCAACTGCTCACTCGTCGCCGCGCTCGGCATCGGCATGGCCGACGGGCCCACACGGGGTGTCCGCGGCGCTCGGTTGCTCGACGGCGACCCGCTCACCGACGAATGGTCGGTCGTGGTCCTCGGGTCCCACTACTGCGGGGCGCTCCTCGGCAAGGACCTCGGCGGACCACTCGGCTCCGACGCAGAGCGTCGATTCAGCTACACCGTCACCCACGACCGGGACCTGGTCGAGCTGGCAGCAGAATCGCTCCTCCGGCGGCTGATCTCGATCTGAGCGCCAAACGCTGCGCGGCTGGTTGACGTCAGCGCACGTTCACCTGAATCGGCGCGCCGGAACGGGTACGTCATCGTCGGGAAGCCCATCCCAGACGGAGTCGGCAGCGTCGATCGCCTCGATGACCTCGGCGCCCCAGCGCGCGGCCCAGCCGGCGATGCGTGAAAATGAGGCGATCGTCAACGGAAGCATGATCGCCTCGTTCCCACCCGTTCGCCTCCGCAGACGTCGTGGCGTGCAACCCCTCGTTCGAGGGTGTTCCGCGCGTTGCGCTCGCGCAGGACTGAACTACGCCGGGATCGGCGGGTCGGCGCCGTCGGCGGCAGAGGCCGCCGGCCTGCCGTGCAGGCGGGTCGCGGCCTGCTCGGGGTACTCGACTTCCTGAGCCGCCAGCACCTCGGCCTCCGTGGGTGGATCGTCGACGACGGCGTCCTCGATCGGTTGGGCCCCTGATTCCGAGTAGTCGCTCATGGTGAACCCCTACCCGGTGGGGCGCCCAGTCAGCCGACCGTCGAGCAGGTACGCGAGGGCGCCGTGGGCGACGGCCATCCACGGAGCGGCGGGCTACGCTCCGCGGCGTTCGTTCGAGGGGGAACTCAATGGTGTTGCATCGACGTTGGCTCGCGCCTGCCGTGGCTCTGGTCCTCGTGACCGTTGCCGGCTGTTCATCGGGTGAGTCCGATTCGGTTCCAGCCGACGGCAGGACCGACCCGACGACCGAGACGACCGAAGCGCCCGTTGACAATTTCGTCGGGAACTCACCGACCGAGATCGCGCCGCCTCCGGCCGAGGGCAAGGGCGTCACGCTTCCGCAGCCGGCGGCGGGCCTGCCCGATGGGTATGTCCAGGAGGAGTACTTCATCGGTGGCTCCGCCACGAGCTTCGAGGCCGAGACCACGCCGACGGATGGGGCGTGGAGCGCATCGCCCGTCGACGAGGCCGAGTACCGCACCCGGGTCGTCGTCCGCCGGCCCGCCGACGCCGCGGCGTTCAGCGGCACGGTGGTGGTCGAGTGGTTCAACGTCAGCGCGATCGAAGCCTCGCCCGACTGGGGTTACCTGTCCGAGGAGATCGGGCGAGAGGGCCATGCGTACGTCGGCGTCAGCGCGCAGGCTCAGGGTGTCGAGGGCGGGGAGACCCTCTTCGACGTGGACGTCGACGCCGAGCAGGCAGCGGCGGAAGACGTCGAGACCGACACGAGCGGCCTCAAGAACACCGACCCCGAGCGCTACGGCACACTTGTTCATCCCGGTGACGCGTACGCCTTCGACATCTTCACCCAGGTGGGCCGGGCCGTGGTCGGTGCGCCCGAGATGTTCCTCGGCGACCTCGAGCCCGAGCAGGTGATCGCCGCAGGTGAGTCGCAGTCGGCCATCTTCCTGTCGACCGTCGTCAATGCCGTGCACCCCCTCGACCCCGTGTTCGATGCGTTCCTGATCCATAGTCGTGGCGCCTTCATCGCTCCCCTCGACGGTAAGAACACCGGCACCCGCGAACGGCTCGAGAGCCAGAACGCGCCGACCGAGGGCATCCGGATCCGAACCGATCTCGACGTGCCGGTGATGATCGTCGAGACCGAAACCGACCTCACGCTGCTGGCATACAAGTTCGCCCGCCAGGACGACACCGAGCTCATCCGCACGTGGGAAGTCGCGGGAACCTCACACGCGGACGCCCAGACCCTGCGGGCCGTAATCGGCGGACCGCGAGATCCGGCCATCGGCTCGCTCCTCGGCTGCTCGTCGATCAACACCGGACCCCACAAGGAAGCCCTCGCCGCGGCGTTTCACCACCTCGTCGGATGGACGGCCGGCGGCGATGCACCGCCGACGACCGAGCGACTGGAGATGGTCGACGGTGACGAGCTGGTCGTCGCCCGCGACGAGCGGGGCAACGCGCTCGGCGGTGTTCGCAACCCGCTCGTCGATGTGCCCGTCTCGACACTGACGGGCGAACCGCCGACCTCGTCCAGCCCCGACGAGCCCGGCAGCGGCGGCGCCGACCTCTGTCTGCTGTTCGGCTCCACGACCCCGTTCGAACCGGCGACCCTCGTCGAGCTCTACGGCTCAGCGGATGGCTACGTCGAACAGTTCCGAGCCTCGGCCGCCGAAGCGGTTGCCGCCGGCACGCTCCTGCAGCCCGACGCCGACGAACTCATCTCCGACGCCGAAGGATGGCGCTCGCGCTTCCCGTGACCTGGAGCGCGTTGGTCACCGAAGTGTGTGGTCGGCATCTCGGTCGAACCTCGGTCAGTGGGACCCCCGAGTGCTGCCCCGTCAGCCGCCAAGCGCCTGCTCGGCGAGTCCCGCTTCGTCGAGGCGCGCAACGATGAGCGCGCGGACCAGATCGGTTGGAAGGGGCACGTCGATCGGGAACTTCACCGCGCCTTTGGATGCGCTGTACCCGTCGAGTTGATCACCCAGGGTTGCGACAACGGTTCCGCTGTGCGGGAGGTAGCTCAGGTGTTTCGTGAATGCGGCGAGCCCGGCGACGGCGACGCCCTCGACCCGGAACACCGGGGCCCCGTAGGCGATGCCTTCGGCAGCGTGGGGGAGGACGGCCAGTATCCGGTGTCGCATCTCGATCAGTGTCGACCGATGCGGCTCGGTGAGCGCTGCCAGGTAGTCGTCGATCTCGGCTGATCCCATCACCCGAGATTCGCGCTGCGATCACCACCGCCGGTGGACCGTTGCTCGCCGCGTCGGCCAGCACGGGAACTCGCCGCAGACACGTTTCCGACAGACGGTCGGTACGGTGAACCGTGAGGCGGAACGTCGGGGAGGACGTCTGCCACAGGAAGCGGGCCCCATCCAGAGACAGTTGGCGATCAGCCCTGCCGGTCGGCGAGGAACCCAATGACCATCGGACATCCACTCGTGCCGGTCGAACCGGACGCGCCCGCTCACCGACGCGCCGCGGAACCGGCGACGGCTCCTTCCCCGGCCGAGTCCCGACACGATCCCGGTAACGTCGTGCAGATCGGCGGACGAATCGTTCAGGCCGACCGTGCGGCCGGGAAGTTGCTGGGCTTCGCCGACCGGACCGAGCTGCTCGGGCGGTTGGTGGCCGATCTCGCGTCGACGTCGTCGCGGACGGCGGCCCGCCAGCGCATGACCCCACCCCCGGCCGGCGATGATCGCCGGACGCAACTGCTCGACATGGAACGCGTCGACGGCTCGGAGATCTCGGTCGAGGTCGCGACCGAAGGCGTCGACTGGAACGGTCGAGCCGCTGAACACGTGACGCTCACGCTCGCCCCGGATCTGTCGGCGCGGCTCCGACGCCTCGTCACCGGTGTGCTCGGCGACGTCGCGGATGCCGTGATCATCACCGACCTCCACTTCCACCTCCTCAGCTGGAACGCCGCAGCCGAGCGGCTGTACGGCTGGGGCGAAGCCGAGGTGCTGGGCAGACACGTCCTCGACATCATTCGCTGGGCGGACGACGGCGGAGCGCTCAACGAGATCTGGAACGGCCTGACGACGTCGGGCCAGTGGAAGGGGCAGAGCGCGCAGTTCACCCACGACGGCGCGCCCATCGACGTGCTGACCACGACCACCGTCATCCGCGACGCCGACGAACCCATTCTCATCGTGTCGGTCAACCGCATTGCTCCCGCCACCGTGAGCGAACTCGACCCGGAACACCTCGCCGCCGTCCCGCCCGACCTCCTGCGCCGGGCCGACCGGGAGATCCGGGACGCGATCGTGAACGACGAGTTCGTGGTCCATTTCCAACCCGTTGTGTCCCTCCAGAACATGCGGATCGTGACCATGGAAGCCCTGGTGCGCTGGGACCACCCGACGCGAGGGCTCCTGTCTCCGTCGGCGATCATCGCCACCGCGGAACTCCACGGGTCGATCCTCGATCTCGGCAACGTCGTACTGGAGAAGGCGTGCACCCAGGCCGCTGCGTGGCGCGCGTCAGGTGCCGACATCGACGTCTCGGTCAACCTGAGCGCCCGCCAGCTCTCGGACCCCGATCTTCATCACCGCATCACGAAGGTGCTCGAACAGACTCGGGCGCCAGTGCGGTGAAGAGCACGACCATCGTCGTGAACCCGGCCAACGT
>CALMLJ010000625.1 GCA_937868025.1 uncultured Acidimicrobiaceae bacterium | reverse complement strand
CCCACATGTTGGAGGTGATGGTCGCCGCCACGGTGGTGATCGCGTTGCGCCCTCCTGGCCCGCTCGGTCCTGCAGCGTGGGGTGTCGCCGTCCTCGCCGTGACGGCGGCGGATCTGGTCGCCGCCGTCGTGATCTCGGCCGCCATCAGTGCATTCCAGGGTCGGTGGGAACCCGGACTCATGGACGGTGTGGTTGCCGGTCTGATCGCAGGGGTTCCCGACGTCGCGTTCGCCATCGCCATGGTGACGATGCTCGAGGCACACCACGCCGTCGCGTGGGTCGTGCTCGGCAGCGGTGTGGCATTCGTGATCGTGAGCCGGGCGTACTCCGCGGTCAGCGCCCGGTATCGGGCGATGCAGCTGCTCGACCGGTTCACCCGGGCGATCAGCGGTGCCGTGATCGACGGCACCGCGACGGCGTCGCTCCTCCAGGAGAGCGCCGAGATCCTCCATGCCGATGCCGCGTGGCTGATCGTCGCCGAACCCGAACGCACGGTGCGCATCACCGTCGTCGACGGTGAGACGGTCGAGGAGTCGGCGCACCCGATCGATCTGCGGATCATCGGTGAACCCGGTGAGACGGCTCGTCTCGAGACCGAGGACGGACCGCTCGGGGAGCTGCTCCGCAGCGATGGCCGCACCGAGATCATCTTCTGCACGGTCGGTCACGGAAGTGCCAAGACCGTGATCCTCGTCGTGGCCGATCGCAGCGGTACCGTCCGCCCGTTCGACACCGAGGACGTGGCGCTGTTCGAGACGCTCGCGGCGCATGCCGGGCTCGCGCTGCTCAACGTCGAACTGGTCAACCAGCTCCGCGACGAGATCTCCACGACCGAGTACCAGGCGAACCACGACGCGCTCACCGGGCTGCCCAACCGCAGCCTGTTCCAGACGCGCCTCCGGGCAGCGATCGACAGCGGTGACCGGCCGGCCGTCCTCCTCATCGACCTGGACCGGTTCAAGGACGTGAACGACACGCTCGGCCATCACAACGGCGACCGGCTCCTCGAGGAGATCGCTCGCCGTCTCGAGGTGGCCCTCGGTCCGGACCGCTGCGCCGCACGCCTGGGCGGTGACGAGTTCGCCGCTCTCGTCACCGGTTCACCCGCACGCGACGAGGTGGAGGAACTCGCTCTCGATCTGGCCTCCCAGCTCGAACGGCCGGTCACCGTTGCCGGGGTCGCTGCCGAGGTCGGCGCCAGCATCGGCATCGCCTTCGCTGTCGACGGCGTCACCGATCCCGACACCTTGCTGCGGCAGGCCGACGTCGCCATGTACACCGCGAAGGGGGATCGGTCGGTGGTCGAGACCTACTCCGCCGACCGAGACAACTACAGCCCGCAGCGCCTGTCCCTCGTCGGTCGGTTGCGAGCCGCCATCGACGGCGGAGAACTCGTCCTCTACTACCAGCCCCAGATCGATCTCGCCTCGGGCACCGTCATCGGCGTCGAAGCGCTCGTCCGGTGGCCTCAGGCGGGCAGCACGCCCATTCCGCCCGACGAGTTCATCTACATCGCGGAGCACACCGGACTCATCCGCCCGCTGACCCGGCTCGTGCTGGACCTCGCCATCGCCCAGGCCAAGCGTTGGCGCGACCAGGGTCGGGATCTTCGGATGTCGCTCAACCTGTCACCCCACAACCTCATCGAGCCCGGCATCGTCGACACGATCGCAGCGACGCTGGCCGCAGCGTCGGTTCCGCCCGACCGGGTCATGATGGAGCTGACCGAATCGACGGTGATGGCGAACCCCAAGCGGACCCTGGGTGTCCTCCACGAGCTTCGTGAACTGGGGGTCGGCATCGCCATCGACGACTTCGGGACGGGCCACTCGTCGCTCGCGTATCTCACGACGCTGCCGGCGACCGAGCTCAAGATCGACAAGTCGTTCGTGCTCGCGATCGGGGCCGACCCGACGGCGGACAGCATCGTCCGGTCCGTCATCGACCTCGGTCGGAACCTCGACCTCGGGGTCATCGCCGAAGGGGTCGAGACCGAGCACGCTGCGACGACGCTGACGCGCATGGGCTGCCGCTTGGCCCAGGGCTACTACTACAGCCGTCCGCTCGAGGTCCGCGCCTTCGAACACTGGCACGCCAACCACGACGCTGCCCTGTCCGCCGGGCGAGACGCGACGATCGACACCACTGCGGTGTGAGGGCCGGGGCGGAGATCGTCAGTCCGCGGCTTCGGCTGCTTCCCAGCGGCGACGCAGCACAATGAGGGCACCTTGGCCGAACGGCGGGTTCTCCCCGGCGGCCAGTGCTTCCTGGTTGGCTTGCACGGCGTGTTGGAGCTCGGCTCGGGCTCGGGTGGCGGGGGAGACGTCGGAGGTGGCGGTCATGGAGGTCTCCTACCCGAACCGGGGACGGCGGTGACCCCCTGATCGGGGGGAAATGCCAGCGCCGGCGTTGGATCGACGAGGGGATCGTGGGTGACGACTTCACGATGGCCGTCACCCGCCTCGGGCGCCTGGCGAGACTGGGCGTTCAGCTCGCGATCGACGACTTCGGCACCGGCGACTCGTCGCTGGCGTACCTCTAGCACCTGCCGATCACGCACCTGAAGGTCGACCGGAGTCTCGTGGCCCGGTCGCCCGAGCCTCGCCGTCGGCGCCGTAGCGCGGTCGGGCCGCCGAACTGGCCAACGGTGCGGCGCTCGTCGTCGGAACGGTGGGAGGATGGGGTCGTGACCGACGACCAGGGTGCCTCCGGGGTGGATGAGCCGTCTCCCGTCGAGTGCGTGATCGAGTTGCGCGACACCGACGGCGGGGTCGTCGTCGACGTGGCGGGCGAGATCGACGAGGCGACCCGGGATCTCCTGTCGGAACGCCTGTCGTCGGCGATCGACTCGGGGGCGATGGTCCAGGTCGACCTCACTCATGTGTCGTTCATGGACTCGTGGGGTCTCAGCGCGGTGCTCGCCGCCCATGCCGACGCGGTCGAGCGCGGTGTCGGGTTCGAGGTGTCGGGTGCGTCGCCGCAGGTCGCCCACCTGTTCGTGATCACCGGGGTCGCCGTCGACTATGGCTGGCCGACCACGTTCACCTCCGACGACTGAGCATCACGCCGGACGTGCCGAGACCCTCCGGGCTGGAGGGCCGGAGGGTCTCGAGGCAGGCTCACGACGTCGCTGAGGGGATCGTCTCGGACTGTCGCTACGGTTCCGGTACCCCGGCGATCGGATCCCAAACCTGTGACAGTTGTCACAATGATCGACTCATCGCTGGTCCCGGTCCGGGGGCCGCCCGTCGGCGGGCGAGGAGGTGGTGTTGTCCTATGCTCCCGGTCGTGTCGTGGTTCATCGAACGCCGCTTGAAGGGCATCGGACAGAAGCTCGCCCGGGCCCGTGAAGATCTGGCGATCGCTGAGGAACAGCTCCTGTACCTCGCCGATGATGCCGCCGACGCCCAGGTGCGTTCGGTCGTCTCGGAGGGCGGGTCCGCAGGGCTCGACTACAACGAGGCGCAACGCCACAGCGACGCGATGGCTCGGCACCGTCGCGACCTCGTCGACACGATCGCCCGCCTCGAGGCCACCCAGGACGAGCTCCTCGACCAGCTGGTCGCCAAGCGGTCCGGATCGTGATCGACGTCACCGCAGGCAGCGCGCCACCGCTGCGGATCGTCGTCGCCGAGGACGACGCGATCATCCGCATGGACCTCTGCCTGATCCTCCAGGAGGAGGGGTACGACGTGGTCGGCGACTGCGGGCAGGGCGACCTCGCCGTCGAGCTCGTCCGCGAGCACCGTCCCGACGTCGCCATCCTCGACGTGAAGATGCCAGGTCTCGACGGCATCTCCGCCGCTCGAACCATCTCCGGCGAGCGGCTGTGCGCCGTCGTCCTCCTCACGGCGTTCAGCCAGCGCAAGCTCATCGAATCGGCCCGCGACGCCGGGGTGATGGCCTACCTGGTGAAGCCGTTTCAGCGCGAAGAGCTGGTGCCTGCGGTCGAGCTGGCCTTTGGTCGGTTCCGCGAGATGACGGCCTTGGCGGAGCACACGTTGTCGCTCGAGGAGCAGTTGGCGGTCCGCAAGCTCTCCGACCGTGCCAAGGCCCGCCTGATCGCCGATCACGGCATGACCGAGGACGAGGCGTTCCGCTTCCTCCAACGGGGCTCGATGGACCGGCGCGTGCCGCTCCGCCAGGTCGCCGAGGGTGTCCTCGACGGGAGCATCGTCCCGTAGGTGGGCCCGACCCCGCTGTCAGGGGTCTCGATTAGGTTTGGTCCCGATGCCGACCCTGATGCTCATCGATGGCAACTCGCTCACGTACCGGGCGTTCTTCGCGCTCCCATCCGACATGGCGACGGCGTCGGGGCAGGTGACCAACGCGGTGTTCGGGTTCACGTCGATGCTCATCAACCTCAAGCGCGACCACCAGCCCGACCTGATCGCGGTCACGTTCGATCGTCCCGAGCCGACGTTCCGCCACGAGATGGTGCCCACCTACAAGGCCAACCGTGAGGCGAGCCCCGACATCCTCCGCCAGCAGATGGGGCTCGTGCGCCAGTTGGTCGAGACGTTGCAGATCCCGATCATCGACCAGGCCGGCATCGAGGCCGACGACATCATCGCCACATTGGCCACCCAGGCCGAGGCCGAGGACATCTCCACCATCATCGTCACGGGCGACCGCGACAGCTACCAGCTGGTGCACGACCCCCACATCAAGGTGCTCTACAACAAGCGGGGCGTCAGCGACTACGCGTTCTACGACGAGGCCGGCATCCTCGAACGCACCGGCGTCCGTCCCGACCAGTACGTGTCCTACGCGGCCCTCCGCGGTGATCCGTCCGACAACCTGCCCGGCGTCGCGGGCGTGGGCGAGAAGACGGCCGCCAAGCTGATCAACACCTACGGTGACCTCGACGGCATCTTCGCCAACGTCGACGCGCAGACGCCCAAGCTTCGGTCCAACCTCATCGAGCACGAGGCGCAGGCCCGCTCCAACGTGGCCATGATGACGCTGCGCCGCGACGTCGAGCTGCCCCTTGGTCCGTCCGACCTCGTGCAGGGCCAGTTCGACAACGACGCCGTCGTCGACCTGTTCAAGTTCCTCGAGTTCGGATCGCTGCTCGGCCGCTTCGGCGAGGCCTTCGGGGGCGACAGTTCGGCATCGCTCGAGCCGGCCCGCAACGTGCTCGAAGCCGAGGTCACCGAGATCGACGACCCGGCCGAGGCCGAGTCGCTGCTCTCGTCGCTCGCGGCCGGTGCGGCGCCGTTGGCGATCGCGGTCGGGTGGGAGGGTGCGCCCGGCCGATCCGCGATGTCGGGCCTGGCCGTCGTGACCGACGCGTCGCTCGGGGCGGTGTCGTGGATTCCCGCCAACCTGCTCGCTGGCGCCACCCCGGCGTTCGACGCGCTGCTCGCCGACGGTCCGGCGATCGTCGCCCACGACGCCAAGGCGTTGTTGCGCCGTCTGCTCGACGACGGCCGTCCGCTCCCGCGCCTGCACGCCGACGTCAAGATCGCCGCGTACCTCCTCGACCCCGCCGACACTCGGTACAGCACGGCCGAGCTGCTCCACCGCTACACCGAGTTCGAACTCGCGCAGGGCGGTGCCACCGAGACCGGGCAGCTCGACTTCGACGGTGCCACCGAGTCGATCGCCGCTGAACCGGCACGCGAGGCGCTCGGCGTGGCGTTCGTCGTCGAGCCGATCACTGCAGCGCTCGACTCCCAAGGCCTCGCCAAGTTGGCCCACGAGATGGAGTACCCGCTCATCGCGGCGCTCGCCCGGATGGAGCACCTCGGCGTCGGCGTCGACCGCGCCGAGCTGGAGCGGCTCAACGAACAGCTCAAGTCGGAGTGTGAGCGGCTCCGCGCCCTCGTGATCGAGGAGGCGGGCGAGGAGTTCAACGTCAACTCCACCCAGCAGCTCGGACCGATCCTGTTCGAGAAGCTTGGTCTGCCCGTCCTCAAGAAGACCAAGACCGGCAAGCCGATGACCGATGCCGGTGTGCTGGAGAAGCTGCGCGACCAGCACCCCATCGTCGACCACCTGCTGGCCTACCGCGAGGTCGAGAAGTTGCGGGGCACCTACGGCTCCGGCCTGCTCGCCGAGATCCAGCCCGATGGCCGCATCCACGCCACGTTCAACCAGACGGTCGCCCGCACGGGTCGGCTCAGCTCCGACGCTCCGAACCTCCACAACATCCCGGTTCGTTCCGAGGCGGGTCGCCAGTTCCGCAAGGCGTTCATTCCGAGCCCGGGCTCGGTCTTCCTCATCGCCGACTACAACCAGATCGAGCTTCGCTGCATCGCGCACCTGGCGGAGGATCCCGGTCTGATCGAGGCGTTCACCGGCGGCCACGACATTCACAACGAGACCGCATCGAGGGTGTTCAACGTCGAGCCGGGTGCCGTGACGCTCGAGATGCGCTCGAAGGCGAAGATGGTGTCGTACGGCCTGGCCTACGGCATGGAGGCGTACGGTCTCGGTCAGCGTCTGTCGATCCCGACGCGTGAGGCGCAGGAGATCCTCGACGCCTACTTCCACGCCTTCCCGTCGGTGAAGGCGTACATGGACCGCACGGTCGAGGAAGCCCGGGAGCGCGGGTACACCGAGACGCTGTTCGGGCGTCGCCGTCGTATCCCCGAGCTCGCGTCGGGTCAGCGCAACGTCCGGATGGCGGGGGAGCGGCAGGCCATGAACGCCGGCATCCAGGGCTTGGCCGCCGACATCTTCAAGGTGGCGCTGGTTCGCATCGACACGGCGTTCCAGGCGGCCGACCACCAGGCCGAACTCATCTTGCAGGTGCACGACGAGGTCATCTGCGAGGTCGTGCCACAGCACCTCGACGAGGTGCGCACCCAGGTCGTCGACATCATGACCGGTGCGTTCGAGATGAACGTTCCGCTCGAGGTCAACGTGTCCTCGGGCGACACCTGGGCCGCAGCCAAGGGCTGATCAACACCGCCACGGGCTGATCAGCGCATGGGGACGACCGGAGGCACGTCGGTGCACGGGTCGTTCGTGCCCCGGGACTTGGCGTAGGCGCAGCGTGCCTCGGCGGTCGGTTGCCACGACGCTCCGTCGAAGGTGACCTCGGCCCACAGGTACGGGCCCTGCGCCGTGTTCCCGTTCTCCGGAGTCGCGGCGAAGTAGACGACCTGGTACTTCACCCAGGCTGAGGTGGGACTTGTCCAGTACACGTCGATCGGGTCGATCGACTGGTCGGCCGTCAGGGCGACCGAGGATGCCTCGATGGTCCTCGTGGCGTCGCGGACGGCGGCGTCGGCGGTGGCGGAATCGGCCGGGGTCGACGACGGAACCAACTCGACGGCCTGGTTGACGGACTCGCACCCGGGGATGGCGTCGGGTTGCACGTCCTCGGCCGTGATGCGCTCGACCACGTGTCCGTCGGCGTCGAGCCGTTCGACCGTCATGGGCTCGGGCAGGGTTCGTGACGGAACGCCCTCGAGGCGGCCGACGAGGACGGTGAGTTGGCCCTCGCTGGTCCCCGTGTCGAGCTCGGTCTCGCCGCTCGTGAGGCGATAGCGCTCATTGGGCTCGGTGGCGGTGACCGTCACCAATGCGGTCCACGCGCCGGCGTCACCTTCGTGGTCGGTCATCGTCATCGTGCGGTACGCACGGCGCTCGCCGGCGGGTGCGGTGATCGGGAGTTCGGTGATCGTCGTGAATCCCTCGGCATCGGGCAGCGCGTCGGCGGCCCGGAGGCTGAGTCGCGCGTCGGCCGGGCACGAGCGGGGCGGGTACCAGAGGTGGTCCTCGCCGTAGGGGCCGTAGGTGGGGAGGGGAGCAGTGACGGTGGCGGTGACGGTGTCTCCGTTCGACAGGGTTCGTGACGTCGAGAGCGGGACAGCCACCACGATGCTCGTCGCCGGGGCCGCGGTCGCGGCGTCGGCCGTGACCACATCGGTCTCGTCGCTCCCGGTCGCGACCAGCGCGCCGGCGCCGAGTCCGACCGCGGTGACGGCGGCGGTGGCGCTCAGGGCTTGGTGGGTGCGCCGTTTGCGACGGGCCCGGGTGTGCACGGCGCCGAGATCGGGCCGCACGCCGTTGGCGTGGTCGGCGCGGTCGTCGAGGACGGCGATGAGATCGTCGAGGTCGTTCATGGGAGTTCCTCCGGTTGGATTCGGAGCGCGGCGAGCGCGCGGTGAAGAAGAGAGCCGACGGTGCCGGGGCGGCAACCGAGGAGTTCGGCGACCTCGGCCTCGGGCAGGCCGTGTTGGATACGGAGCACCACCACGGCTCGCTGCCGGGGGTTGAGCCGAGCCAGTCGCTCGGCAAGGTCGAGCCGGTCCGACGGGTCCCCGGCAGTGCCGGCATCGAACCGATCGGTCGGTGCGTCGACCAAGTCCTCGCGACGGTGTTTGCGGAACCGGCTGACGCAGCCGTTCACGACGCTGCGACGGAGGTAGGCGACGGGTTGTTCCACCCGGCCGAACCGCAGGTAGAGCTTGGCGAAGGCGTCCTGCACGATGTCCTCGGCGGCAGCCGTCGAGCCCGTGATCGCGGTCGCGGTCCTCACGAGCTGCACGAATTCGGTGGCGTACACCTGCTCGAACGTCGGGGCGACCTCGGTGCGCGCCGACACCGGCCCCGCAGACACCGGCCCCACGGACACCACGCCGGCAGACTCACGCTCGGCAGACACCGGCCCGGCCATGATCGAGTCGTCGGGTTCGGCGGTCGCCGCGGTCGGATCCATGCTTCGTTGACGCCTCACCCCGCCGTTTCCTTGCGGCAAGCCTTGCATCCACGGCGGAAATCCATGCGAGAAGTGCTGTCGGGCGACACTTTTCGCATGGATTTCAGGAGCGGCCGGCGAGGACCGAGCGGAGGACTCGCTCGACCCACTCGGGTTCGTCGGTGAGCTGGTGGTGGGTGAAGCGGAGGGTCGGGATCCCCTCCAGCAGCGCGGCCTGATCGCGACGGCGATCGCGTTCGAAGGCGGCGAGCCGGGCGTGGAACCGGCGGCCGTCGAGCTCGACGATCACCTGGGCATCGGGATACCAGCAGTCGACTCGACCTGACTCCTCGTCGGTCCACTCGAACGTGACCTGCCGGGTCGGCAGTGGGAGGTTGCGCGCGACGAGGAGGCGATCGAACATCGCTTCGAGCTCGGATTCGGTCGGTGGCTCCCCGTCCAGCGCGGCGAGCACGGAACGAGTGCGGGCGATGCCGGTGCGGCCACGCGCCGCCAGCCGGAGGAACGTCGACTCGAGCCGTGCGAACGTCGTCCGCCCCCGAACGATGTGGTCTTCGATGCATCGCTGCAGCTCCCGCTGACCCATCGTGGCACCGAGGTCGACGAGCGTGCGTTCCAGCGTGGTGACCCGGAACCCCTTTCGAACGACGATGTCGCGTTCTTCGAGCAGGGTCTGGTGCAGCACCGCGCCGACCGCGCGGGTCTGGCCGCCGGCCTGCACGGAGAGCTGGACCGCAGAGGTCGCGGTCTCCGTGCCGTGAATGCGAAGGGCGGACTGGTGGCTGAGCGCTGCGGTGGGGTGGCGCGCGAGTGCAGCGGTGGCCAGCATCTCGAAGGTCTCGGGTACCCCGGCGATGACGAGGATGCCGCCGTCGAGCCTTCGCCATTCGCCGCGCTGCACCCGTCGGCGGCGCTGGGCGGCCGAGACCTGCTCTCGATCGAGCAGGTCGGGCAACAGCACTCCGTGCTGCCGAGACGCCGCAGCGGTCAGTCGTCCCGAATTCATCTGAGGTCCTCCCATCGTGATGAGAGGGGAAGATCCGCAGGAACCTACCCGGGAGCCCTGACACCGAGGTGCGCCGGCGTGCGCCGGCCGAAATCCATGCAAGAAGTGACGCCGGGCGACACCTTTCGCATGAATTTCGTCGGGGGATCGAGCGCGTCGGGGGACCCAGCGCGTCGGGGGCGTGGTCGGATTCAGGACGGCGTCGCCGGGTGCGGGAGACTCGGGGGATGGCAGCCGATCACTGGTTCGAGGACCTCGCCGACCACATGGGTCCCGCGTATCTTCGCTACTCGTTCACCAAGGGCACCGGCCAGGAAGTGGCGTTCCTGGTGGAGGAGCTCGGGCTCGAACCCGGCATGCGGGTGCTCGACGTGGGATGTGGGCCCGGGCGCCACGTCAACGCGCTGGCAGCGCTCGGCATCGAGACGGTCGGGCTCGACATCTCGCAGCGGTTCGTGGACGTGGGGGCATCGGCGGGAGTGGACGGCGCCACGTTCGTTCGGGGCGACGCCCGGGCCATGGCCTTCGACGAGGAGTTCGACGCGGCGATCTCGCTGTGCCAGGGAGCGTTCGGGCTGGGCGGGCCGCCGCAGTCGCTCGATCCGTTCAACCTCGACAACGACGCTGCGGTGCTGGCGGGCATCTGGCGGGCGCTCCGGCCCGGCGGCCGAGCGGCCTTGACCGCGTTCAGCGCGTACTTCCAGGTGAGGTGGCTCGAGGACCACGACCGGTTCGACGCGGCCACCGCCGTCAACCACGAACCCACCGAGGTGCGCGACGAGGCGGGGAAGGCCGTACCCGCCGATCTGTGGACGACGTGTTACACGCCACGGGAGCTCCGACTCCTGGTCGAACGCACGGGCCTCGACGTGGCCGACGTCTGGTCGGTCAGCCCCGGGGCCTACGCCCGCAACCCGCCCGACCTCGAGCACCACGAATTCCTGGTGATTTGTCACCGCAGTCTGGCGGATGGCCCTCCGGGGCCCTAGCCTGTTCCGTTGCCTCCGTTCCCCGGCATCATGCGCAGCATGTGACCCGGGCCGTGGCGTGTCCCATTCCTCTCATCCTGTAGGCCTACCAAGTGTCAGACACCACCGAAGAACTCCCGATCGAAGCCAACCCCGAGGCCATCGAAGCCAACCCTGAGGCGACCGATGCGGTCTCCGAGGAGTTCTCCTACCGCCAGATCGTCGACTACGACGTCTCCGATGCCGACCTCGAGGCGCTGTACGCCGGGTCGATGAAGGGCGTCGACGACGGCCAGCTGGTCACCGGCACCGTCGTCAAGGTCGACCATGACGAGGTCCTCCTCGACATCGGCTACAAGTCCGAGGGCGTCATCCCCGCCCGCGAGCTCTCGA
>CALMLJ010000624.1 GCA_937868025.1 uncultured Acidimicrobiaceae bacterium | reverse complement strand
AGGCCACCTACGGCGACGACGCCTTCGCCATGCTGTCGGGCGTCTCGCTCACCAATGAGAAGAGCTACCTGATCGGCAAGTTCGCCCGGCTGGCCCTGCACACGGCGAACCTCGACTACAACGGCCGCTACTGCATGGTCTCCGCAGGCGTCGGCAACAAGAAGGCGCTCGGCATCGACCGTGCACCGAACCCGTGGAGCGACATCCCGCTCGCCGACGTCGTGTGGGTCGCCGGATCCAACGTCGCCGAGACGTTTCCGATCACCACGAGCTACATCTGGCGGGCCCGAGACCGCGGGGCGAAGCTCATCGTGCAGGACCCCCGCGTCGTGCCGCTCGCCCGCACGGCCGACCTGTTCCTGCCGGTCCGGCCCGGCAGCGACTCCGCGCTCTTCGGCGCGGTGCTCCACGAGCTCATCCGCAACGACTGGCTCGACCACGACTTCATCGACGCCCACACCGTCGACTTCGACCAAGCCGCCGCCGCCGCCGCGGACATGACCCCGGCGTGGGCCGCGGACATCACCGGGGTGCCGGCGGCGCGCATCGAGGAGGCCGCCGAGCTGTGGGGAACTGCCGCCACCGGCATGATGCTGCACGCGCGCGGCATCGAGCAGCAGTCCAAGGGCGTCGACAACGTGCTTGCCGCCATCAACCTCGGCCTCGCCACCGGGAAGTTCGGCAAGCCCGGCTGCGGCGTATCCACCATCACCGGCCAGGGCAACGGACAGGGCGGCCGCGAGCACGGCCACAAGTGCGACCAGCTCCCCGGCAACCGCGACATCTCCAACCCCGAGCACCGCGAAGCGGTCGCCAAGGTGTGGAAGGTCGACGAGAGCGAGATCCCCGGCAAGGGCATCCCCGCCCAGGAGATCATCGAGGCCATCCACGAGGGCACCATCAAGGGCTTGCTGTCGATCTGCTTCAACCCGGTGGTGTCCGCCCCCGACAGCAACTTCACCGCCGAGGCGCTCGACAAGCTCGAGTTCTACTCCGTCATCGACTTCTTCTTGTCGGAGTCGGCTCAGCACGCGGATGTCGTCCTCGCCGGATCGCTGCACGAGGAGGACGAGGGCACCTCCACCAGCGGCGAGGGCCGCATCATCAAGATCAACGCCGCCGTCACGCCACCCGGCGAGGCCCGCCTGGACTGGGAGATCCTGCTGGAGATCGCGGAGCGCCTCGGCAAGGGCGAACACTTCCAATACCAAAACACCCACGAGATCTTCGACGAGATGTGCCGGGCATCGTCAGGCGGCACCGCCGACTACACGGGCGCCTCCTGGGAACGGATCGAAGCCGAGCACGGGCTGTTCTGGCCGATTCCCGAGGTCGGTCACCCGGGCACCCCGCGCCTCCACGAGGGCGGGAAGTTCTCCCACCCCGACGGGAAGGCACGCTTCCACGGCATCCCGTACCGGCCCCCCGCCGAGGTCGTCGACGACGAGTACCCCGTGTGGCTCACCACTGGCCGCGTCGTCAGCCAATACCTGTCGGGCACCCAGACCCGCCGCATCGCCAGCCTGGTCGAGCAGTACCCCGAACCGGTGTGCGAGATCCACCCCAAGCTCGCCGAGCCGCTCGGCATCGCTGACGGCGACCAGGTCACCGTCAGCTCGCGGCGAGGCGAGATCACCCTGCCCGCCGCCGTGGTCAACACGATCCGACCCGACACCGTGTTCATCCCGTACCACTGGCCCGGGAACAAGGCCGCCAACCAGCTCACGATCCGAGCGGTGGACCCGCTCTCGAAGATGCCCGAGTTCAAGGTCGCCGCCGTGCGCGTGGCGCGGGCCGCCGAGCAGCCCGCATGAAGGCCGCCCGCTACGGCATCGACGACCGGCCGATCTTCGCCATCGACCCGAGCCGGTGCATCGGCTGCGAAGCCTGCGTGCAGGCCTGCGCCGAATGCGGGACGCACCGCGGCCAGTCGCTCATCCACCTCGAACGCATCGACCGCACCACCAGCACCCAGACCGCACCCATGGTCTGCATGCACTGCGAAGACCC
>CALMLJ010000623.1 GCA_937868025.1 uncultured Acidimicrobiaceae bacterium | reverse complement strand
CCGACATCGGCCGACGCGAGCTCATCCTCGCCGTGCTCCTCGCCTGCCGAGGTGGGACGCTCGCCGCATCGGCTGCACAAGACGCGCTGTGGGGCGGCAAGCCAGTCGAGCCGAAGACGGTGTGGAACTTCGTCGCTGCAGTCCGGCGGGCGCTCGGCGACTTCGACGACGGCATCGCGGTCATGCCAGCGGCCGACCGTGCCCACGGCACGCTGCGGCTGCACCCGCGTGTCACAACCGACCTCGACCTGCTCCGCAGAGCCATCGCTGCGGCGGATGACATGTCTTCTACCGAGGCGATGTCGGCGCTACGCGATGCACTCTCGATGGTTGAGGGTCCTCCGTTCGACGCCGTCGGCTACGACTGGGCGCACCGGGATCAGGATGTCGCCGAGGCGGCTCGTGTCATCGAACAAGCCGTCGATCAGCTCGTGGCGCTCGCGCTGGAAGCCGGACAGCACGACCTCGCCAGGCACGCGATCAGTCGAGGGTTGCGCGGACTCCCTGGCGACGAGCACCTCTACCGGCTCCGCATGCGACTCGAGGCGCACGCCGGCAACACACGAGGCCTCGTCGCCGCCTACGAAGAACTGTGCGTCTACCTCGCCGACCTCGAGGTCGAACCATCGCCGGCGACCACCGCGCTCTACAACGAACTCCGATCACAGCGAACCTCCACCACCGTCAGCTGAGCGGCGGCACGGCCGAGGCGACGATCGTCCAGTCACCCGGATTCGCGAAGGCAGCAGCAGCCTCGAACAGCGCTATCCGCTCGTCTGCGCCCGCTCCACCGACGGTCACGGTGACGTACTCGGCGTTCCCGCGAACTCGCACCCACTCACACCCGGCGGCGAGCCGGCGCAGCTCCTCATAGAACTCGGAGAGCTGTCGCGAGGTTGCGACGTCGGGGGGGTCACCGTGAACGATCGTGAGATGCCGACGGCCGTGCGCCAGCTCGATCGCCTCGCACAGTAGAAGGTGGCCCCTGATGCCCGGACCCTGGGCGTGTCTTTGGCGGACGACCGCCCTATCTACGCCGAAGGGGTCGGCTTCGTTCTGGTCATCGATGCGCATGGCCGCTGCTCCAACCGGTTACGGGCCGTGGACCCACGAGCACGGCGGCGATGGCGGGCTGGCCAACGGTACATCGACACGAGTACAGAGTGGTCCAACGCTCCGTCCCACCCCGCAGCGACCCGAAGCTGCCCGTGCGATGGAGAAAACCCGACGCTTGAGGGGCCTGCATCGACCGTCGCCTCAAGATCTGATGGCGCCTCGACTGCGGCGACTGGCACGGAAACCACGCCAGGCTTCGTTGGTTCCGCGGTCGTGCACCCGCCGGCAGGAGCCGTCGTGCAAACTGTTGGCGTGGCGGCGATCCCGTTGGGCAGTTTCCCAGAGCCGGACGAAGTGACCTTCGCTGAGGGTCGGCTGACTACTCGCACGTACGTGTCCAGAAGCTTCCTTGCAGCGTTCGGGCAGGACAGCGGCCACCCGACTC
This sequence comes from uncultured Acidimicrobiaceae bacterium, assembly GCA_937868025.1. Next base: position 1,558 of record CALMLJ010000623.1, on the reverse strand, counting down.
GATACATCTACCGGGTCTTCGACGAGACCATCACTGACGACGACAACGATTGGGAATGGACGAACGAGGTGGTCTACACAACGCCGGGAGGACGAAAGCAGCTCCAACTCCAGGTCGCACGCTCGGCGGGCGCCGTGCGCAAGATCCGAATCCAGAAGGTCCCCACATCTGGCGACCTGAGCAAGCTTGAAACGGTTCTTGAACTTGACCGAGATCAATCAGGTCGTCTGCTTGACATGCTGCGGGCGCTCGATTCGATCCCCGTTGAGGGCGACGGCACGGTGCGCGTTGACGATGACCTGTTGAGGGAGGTATTCGCGGATCCGACGGCTATCGCAACGGTGTACGCCAGTGATCCCGAGCGATTCCGATCCCTTATCGAGTCGGACGCAGATGCACGCGACGTCCTCGCGTTGCAGCGGCGCCGTGATGTGGTGGCCAGGATGCGGAGCTGGCTCGACAGCGACAACGACTTCGAGCGAGCAGCCGACGATGCCGGCGGCCCGGAGAAGGCATGGCAACAGCTCCTGGAGGACAACCCGTGGATACTGGGCGTCGGGTTGGCCGGGCAGCTACTGACGTCCTGGGATGAAGCGAAGCTAGAGCAGACAGTTGTGGGTCGGAGCTTTCAGGGCGTCGGCAAGCGTGTCGACGCCCTCCTTCGGACCGTTGGGATAGTTCGGTCGCTTGTCTTCGCAGAGATCAAGCACCACCGGACAGAGTTGCTGGCCGACGAGTACCGATCAGGATGCTGGCGTCCGTCCAACGAGCTTGCCGGTGCCGTCGTTCAGGTTCAGCAGACAGTTCACCTGGCTGCGCAACAGACAGGCGACTACATCCAAGACGCAGCAGCCGACGGGTCGCTGCTCGGCACGGGCACGTTCATGATTCGGCCTCGTTGCTTCGTCATCGCAGGATCGCTCGGCCAACTGGCTGGCGAGCGCGGTGGCCCGATCCCCGACAAGGTCCGTAGTTTCGAGCTCTTTCGTCGCAATCTCGTCGAGCCCGAGGTTCTCACCTTCGACGAGCTGCTTGCACGCGCTGAGTGGCATGTTCAACAAGCTGAGCACGAGGCAGCGGTCGATACGGCGCCCGGTGAGTACTCGACGATTTCGGACGACGATCTCTTCTGATCGTTCTCGTCTAGGTGTATCGGACAGGATCCAACTACTTGCTCTCGGTCCCGTCTGTGACGTCTTCAGTCGTCTGCATGACGCTGTGGTCTCTGCACATAGTTCATGGTCCAGTGTCGACGTCGTTGGGGCGCTCTGTCTCCGCGTCGAGCGCTCGTCGAAGGGTCGCGTTGGCCGCCGCTACGTCGAGGCCAACTGTCAGTACCAGCAGCCGCTGGCCGGGAGCTGGCTCGTCGAAGTCCCAACGCCGTCATCCCGTAGCGACCGGAGGAGCGCCTGTGGGCAGCGAAGGAGGCCGTCTGCGGTGCGGATCTGGAGGTGGAGGTGAGGGCCACTGGAGCGGCCGGTGTTGCCTGACGTGAGGATCTGCGTGCCGGCGGCGATGGTGGTGCCGGCTGCGACGTGGGCGGCGTTGCCGTGGCAGT
>CALMLJ010000622.1 GCA_937868025.1 uncultured Acidimicrobiaceae bacterium | reverse complement strand
GGCGCCTTGAGCGGTGCGCTCGGGTCGATCCGGGGGCGGTCGGCGATCGACGACGAGACGTGGGACGACCTCGAGGAGGCGCTCATCCGAGCCGACGTCGGCGTCGGACCGACCACGGAGCTGCTCGATTCGGTGCGGGCGACGGTGAAGCAGAACGGCATCACCACCCCCGACGAGTTGATCGACGCGGTGAAGACCGAGATGACGACCCGCCTGCTCGCGCCGATCGATCTGCGGGAGTCGGCGAGCAAGCCCAGCATCTGGCTGTTCGTCGGGGTCAACGGGGTCGGCAAGACGACGACCATCGGCAAGGTCGGCAAGCTCCTGACCGACGACGGCCGAAAGGTGCTGATGGCAGCCGGCGACACGTTCCGCGCCGCCGCTGCCGAGCAGCTGGGGACGTGGGCCGAGCGATGCGGCGCCGATCTGGTGCGGGGCGCCGAGGGCAGCGACCCGTCGTCGGTGATCTTCGACGGCATCGCCCGCGGCGCCGCAACGGGCGCCGACGTCGTACTGGCCGACACTGCCGGCCGGCTCCACACCAAGTCCAACCTCATGGACGAGCTGCGCAAGGTGCGCCGTGTGGCCGACAAGGGCGAGGGCGAGGTGACCGAGGTGCTCTTGGTGCTCGACGCCACGACCGGGCAGAACGGTCTCATCCAGGCGCGCCAGTTCACCGATGCCGTCGAACTGACCGGCGTCGTGCTGACGAAGCTCGACGGTTCCGCCAAGGGGGGCATCGTCTTCGCGATCCAGAGCGAACTCGGCATCCCCGTCAAGCTCGTCGGTCTCGGCGAGCAGGCCGAAGACCTGATCCCCTTCGACGCCGAGCAGTTCGTCGACGCGCTGTTCGCCACCGACGAACCCTGACGCCCGCCCGTTCTGTCCCGCGAAGGGATTCGGACTGCACGCCTTCGCGGGACAGAACCGGTGGCGGCGGTGGTGGTCCGGGACCCTCTAACCTGCTCACCGCATGTTCGAAGCACTGTCAGACCGATTCGAAGGTATTTTCAAGCGTCTCCGCAACAGCGGCAGCCTCACGCCCGACCAGGTCGACGAGGTGCTCCGTGAGATCCGGGTGGCGCTGCTCGAGGCCGACGTCAACGTCCGGGTGGTCCGCAACCTCCAGAACCGCATCCGGGAGCGGGCGGTTGGTCTCGAGGTCAGCGCTGCGCTGACCTCGGCCCAGCAGGTCATCAAGATCGTCAACGAGGAGCTCACCGCCACCCTCGGCGGCGAAACGATGCGCATCACCTTCGCGTCGAAGCCGCCCACGGTGGTGCTCATGGCCGGCCTGCAGGGGTCCGGCAAGACGACCAACTCGGCCAAGCTGGCCCGCTGGTTCAAGGCGCAGGGCCGCAACCCACTGCTCGTCGGCGCCGACCTCCAGCGTCCTGCCGCCGTCGAGCAGCTCCGGGTGCTCGGCGCGTCCATCGACGTCCCCGTCTACTCCGAGCCGACCGACCCGGTGGCCGTCGCCCAGGGGGCCGTGGCCGAAGCCCGGCGCCTCGGGCGTGACGTCGTCATCGTCGACACCGCCGGCCGCCTCGCGATCGACGAGGAGATGATGGCGCAGGTCCGCGACATCTCGGCCGCCGTCGACCCCGACTACACGTTCCTCGTCATCGACGCGATGTTGGGCCAGGACGCCGTCACCGTTGCGGAGGGCTTCCACAACAGCCTGGCGCTCGACGGCGTCATCCTCACCAAGCTCGACGGCGACGCCCGCGGCGGCGCGGCACTGTCGGTCAAGGAGGTCGTGGGTCGCCCCATCGCCTTCGCATCGACCGGCGAGAAGCTCGAGGACTTCGACCTCTTCCATCCCGACCGCCTTGCCGGTCGAATCCTCGGCATGGGCGACATGTTGTCGCTCATCGAGAAGGCCGAGGAGGCCTTCGACGCCGAGCAGTCCGAGGTCGCTGCCCAGCGACTGATGGACGGCACGTTCACGTTCGACGACTTCCTCGAGCAGATGAACGCCATCCGGAAGATGGGCCCGTTGTCGAACATCATCGGCATGCTCCCCGGCATCCCCAAGGAGGTCCGCGACGTCGAGATCGGCGACAAGGAGGTCGGCAAGGTCGAGGCGATCATCCGGTCGATGACGACCGAGGAACGCACGAACCCCGACATCATCGACACCTCGCGCCGTCAGCGCATCGCCCGGGGCTCGGGCACCAACCCCACCGACGTCGGCCAGCTCATCACGCAGTTCAAGGAAATGCGCAAGATGATGCAGCAGATGGGCGGCGGAGCCATGAAGCGCGTCAAGAAGAAGACCAAGAAGGGCCAGAAGAAGGCTGCGAAGGGCAACCCGAGCGGCCGCACGACGGCCAAGGGCACCCTCCCGATCCCGAAGAAGGAATTCCGGCTCCCCGGTCTCGACCCGCTGGCCGATCAGCTCGAGAAGGCCGGGATCGAGATCCCTGGTCTCGACCTCGGTGACCGGAACGACTAACATCACCCGTCGCCGCGCCCACGTGACGCGTGCAGCTCTCTGACAAGACGAGCAACCCCTACCGAAGAGAGAAGAAATGGCCGTCAGACTCCGCCTGATGCGGATGGGCAAGAAGAAGCAGCCCACCTACCGAATCGTCGCCGCCGACGCCCGTTCGCCTCGCGACGGCCGGTTCATCGAGATCGTTGGTACCTACGACCCCCGTCGTGAGCCGTCGGCCATCAAGGTCGACAACGAGAAGGCGATCGCCTGGCTCAAGAACGGCGCGCAGCCGAGCGAGCGTGTTGAGAAGCTGCTCAAGATCTCCGGTGCGTGGGACGAGTTCGAGGCGTCTAAGCCCGCGAAGAAGACCGCGAAGGCCGCCAAGTGAGCGACGGCACCACGGCGCGTGCCGAGGCCGTACTCGCCCACGTCGTCACCGCGATCGTCGACCACCCCGACGACGTGAAGGTGTCGACCGACACCGATCGTGAACCGACGCGCATCAACATCGAGGTCGGCGACGGCGACATGGGTCGCGTCATCGGTCGGCGGGGCCGCGTGGCCAACGCCATTCGCGCCGTCGGGCGCGCCGCAGCAGCTGCGGACGACGTCGATGTCGACGTGGAGTTCGTTGACTGACAACGGTACTCCGGTGCCCGGTCTCCTCGAGGTCGGCCGCATCGGCAAGGCCCACGGCCTCAAGGGTGAGGTCTCGGTGCGCCTCATCTCGGACCGCACCGAGCGCCTCGATCGGGGCGCGGTGCTCTCCACCGCACGCGGCGACCTCCGGGTCGCCGCTTCGCGTCCCCACCAGGATCGGTGGATCGTGCAGTTCGACGGCATCTCGGGGCGAACCGAGGCCGAGTCCTGGCACGGCGTTGTGCTCATGGGCGAGCCGATCGACGACCCGAGCGCGCTGTTCGTGCACGACGTGGTCGGGTGCACCGTGGTCGACGCCCATGGCATGGAGCGCGGTGTCGTCACAGCGGTGCAGGCGAACCCGGCGAGCGACCTCCTGGTGCTCGACAGCGGTGCATTGGTTCCCATGAACTTCGTCGTGGGCGACATCGACGGCACTACGATCCACGTCGACGTCCCCGACGGGCTGTTCGAGCTGTACGAAGGTCCCTGATGGCCGAGGCCACCTCCGCT
>CALMLJ010000621.1 GCA_937868025.1 uncultured Acidimicrobiaceae bacterium | reverse complement strand
GACGATCGGCAGGGCGCCACACGCCGTGCCCGAGGAAGCGCTGTGCCATGGCCCACGCCATCCCGGTGGCCCGCTTGTTCGCCATGGTCGCCTTCGGCCCGACCCAGCCGCCGGCGACGGTGTCGTGGAACACCTGCAGCCAACGGTCGAACAGCTCAGATGTGAACGGTGCGCTGCCGTGAAGGTGTCGGTGAACCTCGATCACGTCGATGTCGTAGCCAGGGGCATATAGCAGGACGTGACACCAGTAGTCGGCAACCGACCGGATGTGCGCCTGCCAATCGATGAAACCGGGACCGAAGTTGAAGTATGGCTGCAACAGGTCGTCCTGGCCGACGTCGACGTACTGGCGGGTGACCATCTCAACGATCTCGTCTTCGGTGTCGAGGTCACAACCGCGATGCATCCACGGACCGGAACGGTCGACACTGGCCGGGGGCTCGACACCGGGCACCATGGGTGCGTCAGGTTCGCGGAAGAACTGTACGTAGAACTGCGCGTCGCTCGACGGCTCGACCTGATGCTCGATCCCCGGGACGATCACCACGCTCTCACCGGCGACGAGTCGCTCATCTCGCGGATCATCACCCTCGAGATCGACGTACCGTACACTGCCGGCCTGCACACGAAGCTCGGCCCACACGGTGGTGCGGTGCGAGCCGGCGAGCGCGTCGGGCAACGTCGCGAAGTCGAACAGCGGAGTCCGCCGAGCCTCGACGAGTTGCACAGGAAGCATCGGCGCGGCCATGGGATACTCCTCTCGGTGATCGTGCCCAGCATGACCGTATCGGGAGATCAACCTGCCGGGGTACCGCACCGGCATCTGGAGCGCTCATCGAACCGAGCGGAGGGAGCGGTCGCCAGTCGGTCTGCGATGACGTACGGGGATCGTCAGGCTTCAGATGGACAGCGCTTCTCGCCGTACGGAGCCGGTGCAGGTCAACGACCGGCCCCGCTACCGCTCGAGGACGAACCGAACATGGATCTCACCAAGCGCGACGGCGTTGGGACACCGTCAGCTACGAGGGCCTCGACCCCTTCCGGCCCGTGACTGCGGTCGATGGCACTGCGCCGATGATGAGGCCGACGCCGTGCACGCGCCGGTGCGATGCCGTCAGCACGACCGCCCTCGCCACGTGGGTCACGGTCTCCAGATACCTGTGCACCAGGTGGCTTGCGCAGAGGTGACCTCCGGGTTCCGGCCCGAAGTGCAATCCGTTGTACTGATGTTGTACGAGGTACCGGATCGCGCGCACCGAAGAGGCCCTGCCGTCGAAGCGGCAGGGCCTCTCAGCTGGTGCTTTTCCTTGGTGGCGGGGGCAGGATTTGAACCTGCGACCTTCGGGTTATGAGTGCACAGCACTCGATCGGCGCGAGTCGGCTCACGTAGGCCCTTGTCCTGGTCAGCGACAGGATCGGCGCTCCGATTGCGGGCGCCGGGCTGCTCTCGTG
>CALMLJ010000620.1 GCA_937868025.1 uncultured Acidimicrobiaceae bacterium | reverse complement strand
CTCGGGCTCGTCGGTGACGGTGTTCGAGCAGATGCCGTCGGTCGGGCGGAAGTTCCTGTTGGCGGGCCGGGGCGGCCTCAACCTCACCCATTCCGAGCCGACGGAGCGGCTGGTCGAGCGCTACGGCTCGGCGTCGTCGCAGGTTGGGCCGGCGGTCGCCCGATTCGACGCGGCTGCGCTGCGGGCGTGGGCGGAGTCGTTGGGCGAGCCGACGTTCGTGGGGTCGAGTGGTCGGGTGTTCCCCGAGAGCTTCCGGGCCACACCGTTGCTGCGGGCGTGGCTGGCACGGCTGGCGTCGCTCGGTGTTGTGATCCGGACCCGTCATCGCTGGCTCGGCGTGGAGCTGCGGCACGATGGCCGGCTCGACGTATCGGTGGCGGATCAGGATGGCGTCGAGTCCGTGGTCGTCGCCGATGCCGTCGTGCTCGCGATGGGCGGAGCGTCGTGGCCGAAGGTCGGCTCCGACGGCGCGTGGACGTCAGCGCTGTCGGCTGCTGGTGTCGGTCTCGCGCCCTTCCGCCCTGCGAACTGCGGGTTCGTCGCGGCGTGGACCGAGGTCTTCCGTCGACGCTTCGCCGGTGCGCCGCTCAAGAACGTGGAGCTGTCGGCCGGTGGGAGGTCGGTGCGGGGCGAAGGCGTCGTGACCGAGACCGGGGTCGAGGGCGGTGTGTTCTACGCGCTGGGTTCGACGATCCGCGACCTGATCGAGCTCGAGGGCGAGATCGTGGTTCACCTCGACCTGCGGCCCGACCTGTCGGCGGAGCAGGTGGCGGAGCGTCTGGCGCGACGGCGCCCCAAGGACTCGGCGACGACGGCGTTGCGCAAAGCCGGTCTTGCGCCGGTGGGCATCGGCCTGTTGCGGGAGGCGACGGCCAACGAGCTGCCCTCCGACCCCGTCGATCTCGCGTCGTTGGTGAAGGCGACCCCGCTCCGTCTCGTCGGCGCCGAGGCGGTCGAACGCTCGATCTCCACGGCCGGCGGCGTCTGCCTCGACGAGGTCGATGAGCGGTTCATGTTGCGTCGGCTGCCGGGAGTCTTCGTCGTCGGCGAGATGCTGGACTGGGAAGCGCCCACGGGCGGCTATCTGTTGCAGGCCACGTTCAGCACGGCGGTGGCCGCCGCTGCGGGCGTACTCGACCACCTCGGTCACCGAAACGGAGGATGACATGGGAATCGAACTGACACCGATCGGCACGGTCGTCGGCGGTCGGGTGGTTCCGGAGGACGACGGCTGGGATGCGGAGACCTGCGAGATCCGGTTGGATCCCGAGCGGTTCGAAGCGTCGGCGCTCGTCGGGCTCGCCGACTTCAGCCACGTCGAGGTTGTGTACCACTTCCACCTGGTCGACGAAGCAGATGTGGTGGCGTCGGCTCGCAGGCCCCGCGGCCGTGCCGATTGGCCCGAGGTCGGGATCTTCGCTCAGCGGGGACGAGTGCGGCCCAACCGGCTCGGGGTGTCGGTCGCCCGACTGGTCGGGATCGAAGGTCTTGCGGTGCGGGTGCAGGGCCTCGACGCTGTCGACGGTACGCCGGTGCTCGATCTCAAGCCGGTGCTGTCGGGCTTCCTGCCCCGAGGTCCGGTCGTGGAGCCCTCCTGGTCGCTCGAGCTCATGGCCGGCTACTGGGGCGGCGATCATCTCGCGAATCCCGCCGGCGGTTGAGTTCTGTTGCGACGGCCGTTACTCGGCGATGGTGAAGTACGGGGTGAGGCCCGTGATGTCGAACACCCGACGGGGCATGCCGGTGAGGTTGATGAGTTGGATGTCGCGCCCGCGGGCGGTGAGCTGGTTTCGGGCGTCGACGAACGCGTGGATCGCGGACGAGTCGAGGAACGACACATCGCGCAGGTCGGCGACGACCACATCGGCGTCCGACGAGAGCAGCTCGCTCCGCAGCTCGTCCTGGCGCGCGATGTCGTAGTCGCCCGCGAGGTGGACGATGTCGGATGCGTTGGAGGGATCGTCGTTGGCCATGTGGGCGCTGCCTTCGGTGCCGGGCGGGGAGCGGACGTGTCACCGACGATACGTCACCGAGTGCGATGTCACGTCCCCCGTTCGTGGTACCCGATTGGGGCAGTGTCGTGAAGGTCGGCGCCCGTCGCCGAGGGCCGAGGTGTTTGGACCGGGCTGATGACGGGCAGGAGTCGTCGAGGTCGTCAATGCCCCCACGTTGGCGCCCCTCTTGGAAACCCGCAGTTTCTCGAAGACGCCCTCGACACCCCCCGGGATGGAGAGGGCGTTCTTCGTGTGTGCCCACGAAGGTGATGTCGGCTCCTAGAACGACGAAACCCCCGCCATGGCGGGGGTTGTGTGCGGAGCGGGTGAGGAGAATCGAACTCCCGTATGCAGCTTGGGAAGTCTCGAGAGCGGGTGTCGGCGGTTGTCGTCGAGTGACGGCGAGTGCCGAGAAC
>CALMLJ010000619.1 GCA_937868025.1 uncultured Acidimicrobiaceae bacterium | reverse complement strand
CGCCGGACATCGCCCCCCGTCAGAGGTACTGGCCCGTCGCCACTCGCTCGATCGCCCGACCACCTTCGAACCGGTTGTCCTCCCGGTGTACCAGCGTGCGGATGTAGACGATCCGTTCACCCTTCTTGCCGGAGATCTTCGCCCAGTCGTCGGGGTTGGTGGTGTTCGGGAGGTCCTCGTGTTCCTTGAACTCCTGGTGGATCGACTCGAGGAGATCGTCGACCTTGATGCCCTTGGCACCGTCGGCCAGCTCACGCTTGATGGCGAGCTTCTTGGCGCGGCGCACGACGTTCTCGATCATGGCGCCCGACGAGAAGTCCTTGAAGTACATGACTTCCTTGTCGCCGTTCTGGTACGTCACCTCGAGGAACTGGTTGTTCTCGTCGGTGCGGTACATCTCCTCGACGGTCGTCTCGATCATCACCCGCACGGCCTTGTCGACGTCGCCGCCCCCGAGGGTCATCACCTCGGTCGGGTCGATCGGCAGGTCGGACGTGAGGTACTGGCTGAAGATCTGCGCCGCCGAGTCGGCGTCGGGACGGTTGATCTTGATCTTCACGTCGAGGCGGCCCGGCCGCAGGATGGCCGGGTCGATGAGGTCTTCACGGTTGGACGCACCGATCACGATGACGTTGCGCAACGTCTCGACACCGTCGATCTCCGCCAACAACTGCGGCACGATCGTCGACTCGATGTCGCTCGAGATGCCGGTGCCGCGGGTACGGAACAGCGACTCCATCTCGTCGAAGAAGATGATCACCGGCGTGCCGTCGGCCGCCTTGTCACGCGCCCGCTGGAACACCTCGCGGATGTGCCGCTCGGTCTCGCCCACGTACTTGTTGAGCAACTCCGGCCCCTTGATGGAGATGAAGTAGCTGTTCTGGTCGCGACCGGTCATCTCGGCGACCTTCTTGGCCAGGCTGTTGGCGACCGCCTTGGCGATGAGCGTCTTGCCACACCCGGGAGGCCCGTACAGCAGGATGCCCTTCGGAGCGGGCAGCTTGTACTCGCTGAACTTGGCCTGGTGGAGGAACGGGAGCTCGACGGCGTCGGTGATCTGCTCGATCTGGTCGTCGAGGCCGCCGATGTCGCTGTAGGCGATGTCGGGCACCTCTTCGAGCATCAGCTCGTCGACCTCGGGCCGCGGCAGCTTCTCGAGGAGCACCGAACTGCGGGTGTCCATGAGCATGACGTCGCCGGCACGGAGGCGCTGGCCACGCAGGGCGTCGCCCAACTCGGCCACACGCTCCTCGTCGGCGCGCCCGACGATCAGCGCACGGCGGCCGTCCTCGAGGACCTCGCGCAGGGTCACGACCTCGCCCACGATCTCCTGGCTGCGCACCATGACCACCGTGAACGACTCGTTGAGCACGACCTCGACACCGCACCGGAGTTCGCTCGCCTCGATCGACGGGGACACCTCGACGCGCATCTTGCGACCCGAGCTGACGATGTCGACGGTGCCGTCGTCGTTGATCCCGAGCAGCGTGGCGTAGGCCGCCGGCGGCTGGGTGAGCTTGTCGACCTCGTCGCGGAGGGCAGCGATGTGGTCGCGCGCCTCGCGGAGGGTGTAGCTCAGCTTCTCGTTCTGCGCGACGGCCTGCGCCAGCTGGCCCTTGGTCTCGAGGAGTCGCTCCTCGAGCGTGCGCACCCGCTTCGGCGCGTCCTGGATGCGACGGAGCAGCGTGGACACCTCGCCCTGGAGCTCGGCCACCCGGTCGCGGAGGTCGGTGACCTCGTCGCCACTCGACTGGCGAAGCTCGTCGCCGATCGGATCGCCCCAGGGGCGGTCGCCGACCTCGTCGTGGGTGCCGTTGGATTCGTCGTGAGCGTCGATCGGAACCACCTCCTCGGAACGTTGGAACCTAACACCGCGATCTTCGGATTCCACCTCGGTTGACGCGATCGTCACACGCCGTTCGTCGTGCCGTTTTGGCGACGACGACGTGCCAAGAGCGACACCGCGATTCTGCCCGGGGTTGGTCTGGGAGCAGGTGGATGGGGCTACACTCACGGCACGTGGCGTCGGGCCCCGAAGCGCCCGCACCGAATCCCTGAGGAGCTTGCAACATGGGTATGAAGGTCTGGATCGATCAGGATCTGTGCACCGGCGATGGTCTGTGCGAAGAGATCGCACCCAAGGTGTTCACCCTCCTCGACGACGGCTTGGCCTACGTGGTCGACCCGGCCGGCAAGGTCTACTCCGATCCGGGTGGCCCCGAGGGTCTCGCCGACGTGCCCGAGGGCGAGTGGGAAGGCACCATCGAATCCGCCGAGGAGTGCCCCGGCGAGTGCATCTTCATCGAGATGGAGTAGTCGGAACCGACTGAGTTCTTCGAGCGACCCGGGCCGTGTGCCCGGGTCGTTCCGCGTCCAGTCGCCGGTCAGTCGACGCTGTCGGCGAAGGTGA
>CALMLJ010000618.1 GCA_937868025.1 uncultured Acidimicrobiaceae bacterium | reverse complement strand
GATGCTGTGTCCGCGAGGGTTCTGGGCCCCACAAAGCATGGTGCAGCCCATGCCGAGCCCCGACAGACCATGAACCTCGAATCGGTTCTTCCGATGCCCTGGCTTCATCACAGCAACCCATTTTCGTAGTACGGTAGGTTCATGTGGAAATCCACAGCTCGGCAGGTCGCCAAGGAGTATCTACCGCCGAGATGTTGCATGCGTTCGACCACTCGGTGCTGGGCGATGACCTCGGCGAAGTCCCGGACCGGTGGCTCGTCATCGGACCGGACTGGGCGGCGAACCTGCTTGAGATCATCGTACTCATTACATCCACAGGTGAGCAGATGATCATTCATGCCATGCGACTCCGCGCAACCCACCGAATACTGCTCGACTCATGACAGATCGCAACTACGGACACACCGAGTCAGGCGCTCCCATCACCGACCAAATGATCGAACGGCTGGCAGACGAAGCGGAAGCCGGCTTTGACGTCGATGAGATCCTTGCTCGCCGGGGCAAGCGCGGGCGCCCGCGACTCGGGTCGGCGCCGTCGACGGTCGAGTCCGTGAGACTCGACCCCCAGTTGAAGCAGCGGCTCGCAACCCGCGCCAAGGACGAAGGGGTGCCGGTCTCCGAAGTGATCCGCGAAGCGCTCCGCCAACACCTTTCCGCAAGTTGACCATCCCCGGCACATTGAGGCATCGAACCAACCTCCATCGAGCGGCGAGACGCGAAAGAATGACCGAGTGAATCGAACGGTGCACACATCACTCACAGCCGATGATGTGGTTGATCCCACCAGGTTGGACGGCGCTACAGCGCAGGCGGTGGTGACCGAGTTGATCATGATCTACGACGCCGACGGCGGCCTACGGGGCGAGTTGGCCTACGGCTGGGGCAAGCTGCGCCGCACCGCCCACTGCTCGCTTTGCTCGATCACCCACGGCCTCGTCAGGGAACGACGGTCGTGGGCAGATTGGCGCTGCAGCGTGCCGGTGCCGGTCGAGGCGCTGCATCGCAACGAGCGGTCCCCCGAGGTGGAGGAGATCACCGGCGACCGCACCCCGTGTGTGCTCGCATGCGTCGACGGAGCGTGGGTCTTCGTCCTGGGTCCCGGCGAGTTGGACGCCTGCGACGGCGACGTCGATGTGTTCGCCAACGTCCTCGCCGCCTCGCTCGAGCGAGCGGAGTTGTCCTTCCCGGACGGCTCCTGAGGTGCCGAGGGCGGCTCCGTGCCGGTTTCGATAGCAGCTTCGGATCGCCCAGCGAAGCGAAAGCACGCGTCGGATCACGTCACCTGCTTCATGACGGCAAACCCAAGAGTGGAGCTGGAATTGCA
>CALMLJ010000617.1 GCA_937868025.1 uncultured Acidimicrobiaceae bacterium | reverse complement strand
CTGCACCAGCGCGACAACCACAAGCTCATCGAGACGTTGCAGTACCTCCGCGACATCGGCAACACGGTGGTGGTCGTCGAACATGACGAGGACACCATCGCGGTCGCCGACCATGTCGTCGACATCGGCCCCGGTGCCGGTGAACACGGCGGCGAGGTCGTGTACTCGGGCAACGTCGCCGGCCTCCTGAAGAGCCGGAAATCGATCACGGGCAAGTACCTGAGCCATCGACTGTCGATCCCCGTCCCCGAGCTCCGCCGCGAACCTGGCGACGACTGGATCTCCATCAAGGGCGCCCGCGAGAACAACCTGCGCAACGTCGACGTCGACATTCCGCTCGGCTGCTTCGTGTCGGTCACAGGGGTGTCGGGCTCGGGCAAGTCGACCCTCATCAACGACATCCTGCTCAAGTCCCTGATGCAGCAGATCTACGGCTCGAAGATCCCGCCCGGCCACCACAAGAAGATCACGGGGCTCGAACACCTCGACAAGGTCATCAACATCGACCAGTCGCCGATCGGCCGCACACCACGGTCCAACCCGGCCACGTACACCGGTGTGTTCGACCACGTGCGCAAGCTCTTCGCCCAGACGACCGAGGCGAAGGTGCGCGGCTACCTGCCCGGGCGCTTCAGCTTCAACGTCAAGGGCGGTCGCTGCGAGGCGTGCGCCGGTGACGGCACGATCAAGATCGAGATGCACTTCCTCCCCGACGTGTACGTGCCGTGCGACGTGTGCAAGGGCTCGCGTTACAACCGCGACACGCTCGAAATCCTGTTCAAGGGGCTCTCGATCTCCGACGTCCTCAACCTGTCGTGCGAGGAGGCCTTGGCATTCTTCGCCAATCAACCGCCGATCGCCCGCCACATGCAGACGCTCGTCGACGTGGGGTTGGGATACGTGCGACTCGGCCAGGCGGCCACCACGCTCTCGGGTGGCGAAGCCCAGCGGGTCAAGCTGGCGTCCGAGCTGGCCAAGCGGTCCACCGGCCACACCATCTACCTGCTCGACGAACCGACCACGGGCCTGCACTTCGAGGACATCCGCAAGCTGCTCGGAGTGCTCACCCGACTCGTCGACCAGGGCAACACCGTGCTCGTCATCGAGCACAACCTCGACGTCATCAAGACGTCCGACTGGGTCATCGATCTGGGGCCCGAGGGTGGCAACGGTGGTGGAACGATCGTGGTCGAGGGGCCGCCCGAGGTCGTGGCCAAGACGCCCGAGAGCCACACCGGGCGGTTCCTGGCGCCGCTGCTCAACCTATAGGCACCAGGGCGCTCTCGATCGCCACGACCAGCGACGGCACCAGCATCCGGCTGCCTCGAGGGTTCAGGTGCTGATTGTCCATGTACCACCAGCCTTCGGCGTCGGCGGGCGTGCAGTCCCGGGCCGTGCACAGCGTCACCGCCGGGTCGTACACCGAGGCGCTGGGGCGACGCTCGACTACGGTCGCCTCCGCGTCGACCGCTGGATCACGCCAGCGGTCCATGGAATCACGAGTGATCACCGGCGGGTCCGGCGTCCCCCTCAAGAGCGACGTGCCCTCGTCGAACGCCCGTGGGTACTCGGGCGGCACTGATACGAGGAGCGTGGGAACGTCCAGCTCTGCGAACTCGTCGACAAGCGCGCCGAGCCCCTCTGTCCACGCCTGGACCGCACTGTTGCGGTCAGTGGTGGGAAGCCCGCCCGCGTCGCGTATCGCCTGCCACTGCGCGCCGCCGGGGTCCGATGCGTGGACGTAGCGCGTCGACAGGTTCGCGACCACCACGAGCGCCGGTCGGAGCCGGTGGACGAGTTCGACCGTACTCTCCTGCCAGACCGGACACCGGTCCGAGTACGTCGCCGGGCGGCCGAGGAGGGCCGGACAGCCGGACTCGAACCAGACGACGGCGTCGTACCCGAGACGGTTCGCCGCCTCTACAAAGCCGTCGCTGAGCGAGTCGGCCTGGGAGTCCCCGATGAGCACGATGACGCCCTTCGGATCGTCCACGCTGAATCGGCAGTCCTCGTTCCAGGCGACCGTCGGCTCATCGCCACACCGCTCGCGAGTGGCGAGGCGCTGGTCGGCCCACTCGGGTGGCGTGTCGATGCCCCACCGGACCGAGGCGCCGGCCAGGACGCCCCCGGCGAGCAGCGCCGGCACGAGCGCACAGGCAAACGCCAGACGAGTGAGGCGACCGCCGTTCAGCGACGGGGCGATCCGGATCGGTCGCTCGATCAATCGGTAGGACAGGGCCGCCGGCCCGAGCGCGCCGACCGCCCCGGCGACGAGCAGCGCAGGGCGGTCGGGCGCGACCAGTCGGAGGAACACGATCACGGGCCAGTGCCACAGGTACCACCCGTAGGAGCGGTCGCCGATCCACGTCAGCGCACGAGAACCGAGCCACCGGGCCGTGAACCCGCCCGACGCGCCACCGGCGATCATGGCCGCCGTTCCGACGACGGGCACGGCGGCGAGGTACCCGGGGAACGGCGTCGCGTCGTCAAACAGGATCGCCGCACCGAGCACGGCGACGGCTCCGGCGGTCGTGACCGCGGCGCCGATCGCGGGGTGCCACGCCGCACATCGCTCGATGACGAACGCCAGGCCGATGCCGGCCACGAACTCCTACACCCGGGTCGGGAGGAGGTAGAACCCGAACCGTTCCGGATCGGTCACCTGCATCGCCGGCCCGAGGTGGTAGGCGAACGCGCACGAGAGCGCGAACGACGCCGCCCCGAGCAGTGCGAGGCCGGCCGCCGGAACGAACCCGGGCGTGCCGGCCGAGCGTCGCCGGTCGATGCGCCACAGGACGAGGAGGAGCGCCGGAAGGAGCAGGTAGAACTGCTCCTCGATCGACAGCGACCAGGTGTGCAGTAGTGGGTTCGCCGACTCGTCCGGCGTGAAGTATCCCGTTCCTCGCGCGAAGAGCCACAGGTTCGCTCCGGAGAACGAGGCAGCGATGGCGGTGCGGACGGTTGACTGCTGTCGACCCAGCGGACTCTCGAGCAGCATCGCTGCGAGTACGACGGCGACGAGCATCACGGACAGCGACGGGAGAAGGCGGCGGATCCGTCGGGCGTAGAACCCCCGGAGGGAGATCGTTCCGGTCGATGCCAGTTCCCGCCGGAGCAGCGCGGCGATGACGAAGCCCGAGATCACGAGGAAGGCGTCGACTCCGACGAAGCCGCCGGACAGCCCAACGCCGGTATGAAAGACCACGACGATCAGGACCGCTACAGCGCGGAGCCCCTGGATGTCGTGCCGGTACCTACCGCCACCCTCCCGGCCCCGGCCCATGCCGCACCATAACATCGCGGCGGAATGTCCTCGAAGAAGCCCAGTCCCCCCACCATCACCGTCGCGGTTCCCGTCCTGAACGAGGAGCTCCACCTGGCCGCCTGTCTTGACGCGATCGCTGCCCAGACGTGCGACGGCATCGTCGAGGTACTGGTCGTCGACGGCGGCTCGACCGATCGGACCGTCGAGATCGCCCGTACCTATCCGCACGTCCAGATCCTCGACAACCCGCGCCGGATCCAAGCGGCAGCGCTCAACGCGGCGCTGGACGTCGCGGTCGGCGATGTCGTGGTCCGCGTCGACGGCCATTGTCGCATCGAGCCCGACTACGTCGAGCGCTGCGTCGCCGCGCTGGCGTCGACCGGCGCTGCCATGGTGGGTGGCGGCATGACGCCGGTCGCCTCCGGCGCGATGCAAGAGGCGATCGCCGCGGCGATGGGCTCGCGTATCGGAGCGGGCCCCGCTCGATTCCACACGTCTGGGAGCCCCGGATGGGTCGACACCGTCTATCTCGGCGCCTACCGGACCGTCGATGCCCGTGCGGTGGGCGGGTACGCCGAGGACGTCGGCGTCAATGAGGACGCGGAGTTCGCCATCCGCATGGCGCCACGCGGTGGGATCTGGTTCGACCCCTCGATCCGGTCCACGTACACGCCACGGTCCAGCCTGCCGGCCGTCGCGCGCCAGTTCTACCGCTACGGCCGGTCCCGGTCGATCACGGTTCGACGCCACCCGGGGTCGTTGTCGCCGCGCCAACTCGCGGCGCCGGCGCTGGTGCTGGGAGTGCTGAGCCCGTGGCGCCGGGCCGTGCTCGCCGCTTACGTCGCCGTCGTTGCCGGTTGGGCCGCGTACGGGCGACCCGCCCGTACGCCGCTGGCGGGTGTGGTGCTGCCGTTCATGCACCTGCCGTGGGGCATCGGATTCCTGATCGGCCTCGTATCAGCGTGGCGTGCGGGCGATCGTGACGGTGTCGAAAGCCTCGAGGGCCGCCTCCTCCGAGAGCGCTCGCATTCCCTCGGGATACGCCCGCCAGAAGTCGATCGGCGCCTCGTGGTACGGCCAGGACGACGGGGTCGATCGTGACGACGCTGCCCTCCCCCGGACGGCAGACGCGGTCGAGTTCTGCCATCGAGGTCCACGCTCGTGGGACGTGTTCTATTACCTGCCCGGAGACGACGAGGTCGAACGATCCGGTCTCTGCAGAGATCTCGTACTCCGACGGCATGAGGAGAGCGACGGCACCGCCGCCCCGGTTGCGGCCGTGATCGGTGACCTCGGACCCGAGGTCCGCCGTTGTCCACGGCACCGACGTCACGACCTCGCGTCGGAACGTGGAGGGGCGTCGTCAGGAGCGATGTCGAGCACGTGGGCACCGGCTTCGATTCGGGGCAGGACATGCCGGCCGAACAGGAGAACGCCGTTCGGGTGCATCGATCGAGGATAGGCAGTCGGTAGGCTCGAACGCATCCAAATCGCTGTCGTGATCCCCGCCTACGAAGCTGCACCGGTGCTCGACACGACGCTTGCGTCGGTGGTCGCACAGACGCGCGTCCCCGATGAGATCGTGGTGGTGGACGACGGGTCGGCGGACGCCACGACGGCGGTTGCCGAGCGGTGGGCGTCCCTTGCCCCCGTGCGGGTGGTGCGACAGGGCAACCAGGGCCCAGCTGCGGCGCGTCGTGCCGGAGTCGCGGCAACCGCAGCGCCGCTCCTCGCCTTCGTCGATGCCGACGACGTGTGGCTGCCCGACCACCTCGCCGTCGCAGCGGCCATCCACGAGCGCCGCGGCGGGCTCGTGTCGCCGGACGCCTACTCCTGGCGGCCGGGCGAACCCCTCCCGGTGAAGACCCGACGGGCCCGCTTCCCGATTCCACCGGCGCGGCAACAGCGGACGAGGATTCTCCGTGAGAACTTCGTGTTCAGCTCGGTGCTCGTGAGCCGAGCCGACTACGACGACGTCGGCGGCTTCCGCGACGGCGTGACCGGCGCCGAGGACTGGGACCTGTGGATCCGCATGGTCCGACACGGCATCGTGGTCCACGGCACGCAGGGGCCGACCTGGCTCTACCGGGTGTCGAGCAGCGGCCTCACCCAGCGCCCCGAGATGCGGGCGACCTACGAGGAGGTGTTGCGCCGGGCCCTGACCGACGGCGTCGGGACCGGCGGGCGTCATGAGGCGGAGCGGCATCTTGAGCGGCTCCGGGCACGCCAGCAGCTCGAACGGGCGTACGTCGCGGCCCGGGAGGGCCGGCCTGGCAGCGCCCGTCGCCTCGCCCGCGGCGCGATCCACGGCACGCCCCGAGTGGCCATGGAAGCGCTGTCGCTGTTCGTGGCTCCCAGCGTCGCCGCCCGCGTCGGAGATCTCGCCCGCGGTCACCTCGCCCCGGGCCGGCGATGACGGTGCGTACCCACTTCCACACCGACTGCTACTCGTTCAGCGGCAGTGAGACGACGCTCATGCTCCTGCTCGAGGATGCAGTCGGGCGCAATGACTCGTTCGCGTTCACCTACCGCCGTTGGCCGGAGTACGAGGAGGGGTTGTCCCGTCACCTGCCGGCCGGCGTCGAGGCCACGGGACTTCGCCTGCCCGATCCGGCCGACATCAAGCAGGCGCTCACCGGCGGTCGCTCCGGTACCGCGCTGCGGTTGATCCGAGCTGCGATCACGCTGTTGCCGTTCCGCCAGCTCTGTCTTCTGTACGACCTCGTCCGACTGGTCGTCCTCCTGCGCCGCGAACGGCCGGACGTGCTGCACGTCAACAACGGGGGCCTCCCCGGTGCGATCTCGTGCAACGCCGCAGCAATCGCCGGCCGGATCGCCGGGGTGCCGGTCGTCGTATACGTCGTGAACAATCTGGCGTTCGGGTACGACCGACCGGGACGCTGGTTCGACTATCCAGTCGACCGCATACTCGTGAGTTCGGTGACCCGCTTCGTCACTGGCTCCGTCGCGGCCGGTGTCGCTCTACGTTCCGTCCTCGGGCTCCGACCGGACCAGCATGCGGTACTCCCCAATGGAGTCGCGACCCGCGCGCCCGGCACGACCGCCGCCGAGACTCGTCACGCGCTCGGCCTCGATGCCCACGCAGTGGTGATTGCCGTCGTCGCCCGTCTCGAGGTTCGAAAGGGGCACCGTTACCTCCTCGAGGCGATCACTCGCCTCTCGGAGGATCGGCGGCGCAACCTCCGCGTGCTGATCGCTGGAGCGGGCCCCGAACACGAGCACCTCGTTCGCCTTGCCGGCGATCTCGGCGTCGTCGATCAGGTGACCTTCCTCGGACCGCATCCAGATCCGTGGGCCCTGTACGACGTGGCCGACCTCGTGGTGCTCCCGTCGGTGAGTCACGAGGACCTGCCGATCGTCATCATCGAGGCGATGGCGGCCGGTGTCGCCGTGGTCGCCAGCAAGGTCGCCGGCACCGTGGAGCTCGTCGACGACGGGGTCACGGGTCTGCTGGTCGAGCCGGGCGACTCCGTCGGGTTGGCTGCGGCGGTCGACGAGCTCCTCGGCGACGAACCTCGGCGCACCGAGATGGGCGCGGCGGCGCGGTCCCGCTACGCCGCGACGTACACGCCGGATCGAGCGGTGAAGCGCTACCGCGTCCTGTCCGAACAGCTCTTGGAGGAGGTGCCGCGATGATCCTGGATCTCGGATGTGGCACATCGAAACGGCCGGGTGCCGTCGGCGTCGACATCGGGCCGTTCCCCGGCGTCGACGTGGTGCACGACCTGAACCGCTACCCGTACCCGTTCGACGAGGACAGCGCGGACGACATCTCGCTCGACAACGTGCTGGAGCACCTCGTCGACGTGGTTGCGACCATGGAGGAGCTGCATCGTCTCGGCCGCGACGGATGCCGGGTGCGGATCGACGTCCCGTACTTCCGCTCCCGTTGGGCGGCGGGCGATCCGACCCACCTGCACGCGTTCACCCCGGAGTCGTTCGCCTACTTCGATCCCGCGCACCCGTTCAGCTCCCGCTACGGCTATTCGTCGGCACGGTTCGCCGTGGAGTCGGTCGTCTATAACGAGCGGTTCCCCCGCCGCGGCCCGAAGGCAATCGTGGCGAAGTACGCGAACCGCAATGTCGACCGCTACGAGTCCTACCTGGCCCCGATCATGCCGTTGGACGAACTCACGTTCGTGCTCCGGGTCGTGAAGCCGACGTAATGGAGTCGGCGGGGCTGCGCCTCGGGGTGTACGCCGACCTCCGCTACGAGTCGGATCCGGATGGGTGGATGTGCGATACGGCGTTCGTGCGGTTCCTCGCCGCCGTGGGTCGCCAGGTGGGCCACCTCGTCGTGCTCGGGCGGCACGGCCACGTCGACGCTCCTGTGGCCACACTCGGACGTGACGAGGCCGACTTCGTCGCACTGCCCGACTACAGGTCGCTGGCCGACGTCAGCGCCGTCGCAGGGGCACTCCGCCCCAGCCGTGCCGCGTGGAATCCAGTTCTGGGTTCGCTCGACGCGCTGTTGGTCTTCGGGCCGCACCCCCTCGCCACCGCCCTGGTCCGCGACGCTCGCCGCAGCGGACTCCCCGTGGTGCTGGGCGTGCGCCAGTATCTGCCCGGTTACCTGGCGCCGCGTGCGTCGCCGCGCACGCGACCTCTCGTGCTGGCGACGGCCCACGGTCTGGAACTGGCCTGGCAGCGACTCGCTCGCCGGTTGCCGACGATTGTCACCGGTGGCGATCTCGCCCACCGCTACCGCCGGTCCGCCGCGCTGCTCGACGTCTCGTTCTCGCTGGTCGACGCGGACCAGATCGTGCAGCCGGCGCCACCGACTCCGTGGGAGCCGTCGGCGCGTGCCCTCTCCGTCGGTCGACTCGATCCCGAGAAGAACCCTCTGCTTCTGGCCGACATCGCCGCCGGGCTCGGCGACGCGTGGGACGGGTGGCGGCTGCGGGCGGTCGGCGCCGGAAGCCTGAAGGGCGACCTCACGGCCCGTCGTCGCCTGCTCGGCGTCGACGATCGCCTGGAATTGCGGGGAAGCGTCCCGTACGGCGCCGGCATTCGAGCGGAATACGACGCCGCTGACGCCCTCGTCCACGTGTCGAGGACCGAAGGGCAGCCGCAGGTCCTCCTCGAGGCGATGGCAGCCGGGATCCCGATCGTCGCCACGGCGGTGGGCGGCGTCGCCTCGCTGCTCGGCGACGGCGACCGTGGCCTGCTCATCCCGCCCGACGACGCGCATGCCGCGGTGGCCGCACTCGAGCGATTGCGCACCGATACGACACTGCGAGCGCGCCTGGTCGCTGCGGGACACACGTATGTCACCGCGCACACCACCGACCACGAAGCAGCGCAGGTCGCGACGTTCGTGGCGGCCGCGGTGGGAGAGCGCCGATGACCGACACGACCCCCGACTTGGCAATGAGCACCGTAGCCCGGCGCTCCATGTGGCTGAGCATCGCGTCGGTGGTCGGGTCGGCATTGGCCGTGGTGACCAGCTTCGTGCTCGCACGATGGCTCGGGCCGAGCCGATTCGGTCGAGTGCAGGAGATCCTGCTGCTCTACTTCTACGCCGCGCTCGTGCGGAGCGGGGCGTTCGAGAGCGCCGTGCGGCGCTACATCCGACTCCGTGCGCTCGGCCGCGACGACGAAGCGCGCCGCGCCAGTGACATCGGCACCACGGTGGACTTCGTGTTCTCGCTCGTGCCGGCGTTGGGACTCGTGGTGTGGGGGCTCGCGAGCGACGGCGGCATGTGGCAGCGGGGCCTGCTCCTCGCTCCGCTGGTAGTCATGGCGACCACCGCCGGCGCGTACCTCGGCGAGCTCCGTGCGGCCGACCACCGCTTCGACCTGGTGGCGGTGTCGGGTGTGGTGCGCTCCTTGTCCTACGCCGCGCTGGCGCTCGGTGGCGTCGCGCTGTTCGGTGACACGGCGCTGTTCATCGCCCCGGCGCTCGCCGACCTCCTGGCGGTTGCGGTCCTCGCGTCGCAGCGGCCACGGCTCGGGCTGCGGCCCCGATTCGACCTGCCGGTCGCCAAGGACCTCGTCCGCTCCGGCCTGGCCCTGGGGGCGCTTCCGGCCGTGTACTGGATGTACCGGCTGGCGGGTAGCACGTCGGTGGCGATCGGCACCGACGTCGTCACGTTCGGCCTCTTCAGCTTCGCCGCGGCACCCGTCGCCGTGCTCCTCCGTGCCATCAGCCAGGTCGACGCCGTGCTCACGCCGGCGATCTGGGGCGAGATCGCCCGGGACGAGGGCGATCGACGGTGGCTCCCGGCCGCCGACCGGGTGACGACCACGCTGTTCGTGGTCGCCGGATTCGCGACGAACCTGAGCCAGGCGGGCTTCGGGCCAGTCGTACTTCGATTCCTGCCCGACTACGCCGACGCCGTGCCGCTCTTCGAGGTGCTGGCGTTCAACGTCGTCCTGCTCTCGGTGGGCGTCGTGCCGTCCCTGGTGTTGCGAGACGAGGAGCACGGGTCGCAGAACCGCTACCTGTTGCTCTGGGTCGGCGCACTTGTGGTCAACGTTGCGGCGAACGTCGTGGCGCTGGCCGCCGGGTTCGGTGCCACGACGGTCGCCTGGAACGACATCTGGGTACAGGCTGTCGTGTTGATCGCCCTCTTTTCGATGGCCGCACAGCGCCTCGACGTCCCGGGCTGGGGTCGCCGAGCGGCCATCGGCCTCCCGGTCGGCGCAGCCACGGTCGCCACCATGTTCGGCCTGCGCCTCCTGGACGGCCTCGCCGTACGCTGCCTGCTGGTGCTCGGCGTGTGGCTGAGCATCCTGTTCCTCGTGCGCCGTCGCCTCCGCTCGTTTGAGGAGATGGGCCGAACGACTCATGTCGGAGCCGTTGTCGCCGACTGATGACGGTAGCGTCGTCCGTCGTACACACGGCACCGATGAAGGGATCTCGATGGCACTGGACCTGAACGGTCAGACGGTTCTCGTAACGGGGGGCACTGGCTCCTTCGGTACGGCGTTCACGGCACGGATGTTGAAGGAGTTCCCCGACATCGTCCTGCGGATCTTCTCCCGCGACGAGCTCAAGCAGTCGGAGATGGCCACCAAATTCGATCATGACCACCGTCTGCGCTTCTTCGTCGGTGACGTCCGCAGTCGAGAGCGACTGAGTCGCGCCACGAAGGGCGTCGACTACATCGTCCACGCCGCCGCCATGAAGCAGGTGCCCGCCTG
Source organism: uncultured Acidimicrobiaceae bacterium (assembly GCA_937868025.1). The sequence continues at coordinate 5,505 of CALMLJ010000617.1, read as the reverse complement.
TGAGTACAACCCGTTCGAGGCGATCCAGACCAACGTGCTGGGATCGCAGCACATCGTCGACGCCGCGATCGACAACGGCGTGAAGACTGTGGTGGCGCTGTCGACCGACAAGGCCGTCAACCCCGTCAATCTCTACGGCGCCACGAAACTCTGCGAGGAGAAGCTGATCGTTCAGGGCAACGCGTACGCCGCAGGCTCCGACGCCAAGCTCTGTTGTGTCCGTTACGGCAACGTCGTCGGCTCTCGTGGATCGGTCGTGCCGGTCTTCCGCGAGCAGATCGCGTCGGGCCAGCTCACCATCACCGATGCCCGCATGACCCGGTTCTGGATCACCCTCGACGAAGCGGTCGACCTGGTGCTCTACGCGCTCAAGCATACCGAGGGCGGGGAGGTGTTCGTGCCGAAGATCCCGTCGATGAAGGTCGTCGATCTCGCCGACGCCATGGCGCAGGGCATCCCGACCGTGGAGGTCGGTATCCGTCCCGGCGAGAAGCTCCACGAGGCGCTCCTCACCGAGGACGAGGCCCGGCACTCCGTGGACGCCGGTGAGGTCTACGTCGTGCTGCCCGAACACCCGTGGTGGGGCATGGGTGGTGCCTGGGAGGACGCGACACCGCTGCCCGACGGGTTCGCCTACACGAGCGACAACAACGACGACTGGCTGACCGCGGACCAGCTGACGGCCCTCTTGGCATGATTCCCTACGGCCGCCAGACGATCGAGGAGGACGACATCGCAGCGGTCGTTGCTGTGCTTCGGAGTGACTTCCTGACGCAAGGCCCGGCGGTCGAGGAGTTCGAGGCGCGCCTCTGCGAGGTCACCGGGGCCCGGTACGCGGTCGCGGTGTCGAGTGGAACCGCAGCGCTCCACGCCGCCCTCCACGCGGGTGGCATCACTCCGGATCACGCTGTCGCCACCTCGCCGCTGTCGTTCGCAGCGAGCGCAAACGCGGCCCGCTATTTGGGTGCCGGTGTCCGCCTGATCGACATCGACGCGGACACGCTCAATCTCGATCCGACGGCGGTACCCGCTGACGTCGAGGCACTCGTGGCGGTGCACTACGCCGGCCTCCCCGTGGACCTCGGCCGGCTGAACCGCCGGCCTCGGGTGATCGTCGAGGACGCCGCTCACGCGATCGGCGCCGCCACGCCCGACGGCCCCGTCGGCAACTGTGCCCGAAGCGACATGTGCTGTTTCTCGTTCCATCCGGTGAAGACGGTGACCACGGGCGAGGGCGGTGCGATCACGACCAACTCGCCCGACCTTGCAGAGCGCTTGCGCCGCTTCCGCCATCACGGCATCTCGAAGCACGCCGGGGATCCGTTCTGGAAGTACGACATCGCCGACCTCGGCTACAACTACCGGCTGACCGACCTGCAGGCCGCGCTCGGCACGAGCCAGCTGGGCAAGCTCGAACGGTTCATCGGGGCCCGTCAGGCGATCGCAGCGCGCTACCGGGCGGCCTTCGCCGGCCACAAGCGCATCGACCTTCCGCCGGACGCTCCCGTCGGGTTCCGGCACGCGTACCACCTGTTCCCCATTCGGGTGGACGATCGTGACCGGGTGTTCGACGAGTTGCGGAGCCGCGGCATCGGCGTCCAGGTCCACTACGTTCCGATGTACCGATTCACGGATTTCGGTGGAGATGCCGATGGATCCGGTGTGACCGACTACCCCGAGACCGAGGCCGCGTTCGAGCGGTTGATCTCCCTGCCCATGTTCCCCGGCCTGACCCCCGAGGACCAGGACATTGTCATCACGACCCTGTTGGAGGTCCTGTGACACCCCTCGATCGTTCCCGTGAGTGGTGGGCTCGCGCCGAGCGGGTGATCCCGTTGGGGACGCAGACCCTGTCGAAGAGCCCGACCCAGTTCGTCCAGGGCGCGTCGCCGATTTTCCTCGAACGCGGTCGGGGTGCCCACGTGTGGGACGTCGACGGCAACGAGTTCATCGACTACCCCATGGCGCTCGGCCCGGTGATCCTCGGATATGCCGAGCCGGTCGTGAACCGTGCGATCGAGCGCCAGCTGGCCGACGGCATCACGTTCACGCTGATGCATCCCCTCGAGGTCGAGGTGGCCGAGCGCATCGCGGCGATGTGCCCCGGCGTCGAGGCCGTCCGCTTCGCCAAGACCGGCTCGGACGCGGTCAGTGCCGCCGTGCGAGCCGCTCGCGCGCTGACGAGCCGCGATGCGGTAGCCGTCGCCGGCTACCACGGTTGGCACGACTGGTACGTCGGCACGACGACCCGCGACCTCGGTGTTCCGGGGGCGGTTCGTGAACTGACCCGCACGTTCCCGTTCGGTGACCTCGACGCGCTTGAGAAGCTGCTCGTGGACGAAACCGCACCGCTGGCCGCCGTCGTGCTGGAGCCGTCGGGGCTCGACGTGCCCGAGCCCGGGTACCTGGCCGCTGTGGTGGAGATGGCCCACACCCACGGCGCGCTGGTGGTGTTCGACGAGGTGATCGTCGGGTTCCGTCTTGCGCCCGGTGGCGCCCGCGAGCGGTACGGCGTGCAACCCGACTTCTCGTGTTACGGCAAGGCCCTCGGCAATGGCATGCCGATCGCCGCTGTCGCCGGTCGGTGGGACGTGATGGAGGTGTTCGAGGAAGTCTTCTTCTCGGGCACCCACGGTGGCGAGGCACTGTCGCTCGCCGCTGCTGCGGCCGTCTTGGACACGGTCGCCGACGGCACCGTGCTCGCCGGGATCGAGTCCCTCGGTGCCGACCTGATGGTCGGCATGGCAGCACGGATCGAGGACGCGGGCGTCGGTCACCGGATGTCGGTCTCGGGTGAACCGCAGCGCACGGTCGTGAGTTTCGGCGGCGACGAACCCCTCCTCGACAAGAGCTGGGTACAGCAGTGCTTCGCCCAAGGCGGGGTCCTGTTCAACGGCTCGATGTTCATCAGCGCGCGTCACACCGCCGACGACGTCGCTCGGACGCTCGACGTCTTCGAGCGAGCGTGCGCCGGTCTCGTCGGTGAGCGCAGCGTCGCCGACGACCTCGTCGGTGATCCGATCCAACCGGTCTTCCGGGCCCCATGAGCACCAGCATCCTCGTCGTCGGCGCCGGCTCCATCGGGCAACGGCATGCGAGCAACCTCGCCGCGCTCGGCGCGGACGTGGCGATCACCGACACGGACTCTGCTCGCCTCGTCGGCGTTCCCTGGCGGACGGCGGCCGGCATCGCCGACGGGTTCGACGCGATCGTGATCGCAAGCCCGACCACGTGCCACGCCGAGCAGGCCCTCGCTGCGCTCGATACGGGTGCAGCGGTCTTCGTCGAGAAGCCCCTCGCCCTCACCGTCGACGAAGGCGAACGCCTCGTCGAGGTGGGCGGTGAGCGGATCACCGTCGGCTACAACCTCCGGTTCCACGAACCGCTTCGGCGGTTGGCCCAGCTCATGGCCGCCGGCCGTGCGGGCCGGCCGCTGTCGTACCGGTTCTGGTTCGGGCAGTGGCTGCCCGACTGGCGCCCGACCGTCGACTACCGACAGACCTACTCGGCGCGCGCCGACCTCGGCGGGGGAGTGCTCCTCGACGCCATCCACGAACTCGACCTCGCCCTCTGGGTGGCCGGCCCCGACCTCTCCGTCGTCGGGGCCACGGTCGCTCGGCTCGGCCCGCTCGAGATCGACGTCGAGGACACGGTTCGGGCCCTCCTGACCACGCCCGACGGCGTGCCCGTGTCGATCGAGCTCGACTATCTCGCCCGCCAGTACCGCCGCGGTATCGAGGTGATCGGCGACGCTGCGACGATCCGATACGACTGGGCAACCGGCGACCTGACGGTCAGCGACGGTGACGGCACCACGACCGAGCATTTCGACACGCCGGTGGCCGATTCCTACGTCGCCGAGATGGCGGAGTTCCTGAGCACGCCAGCGGCCCCGACCAACACCGCAGCCGGCGCACTCGCCAGCCTGCGCCTGGCTGAATCGATCCGCGCTGCGGCCCTCGTGGGCGCGGCATGAGCGTCGTGTGCGTCGTTCAGGCCCGGATGGGCTCGACGCGCCTGCCCGGGAAGGTGCTGATGGACCTCGGCGGGCAGCCCATGCTCGCGTTCATGCTGGAGCGGCTCGCGTCGCTCGACGGCGTCCGCCTCCTGGTCGCGACGAGCACGGGCATTGGCGATGACCCGATCGAGGCGTGTGCCCGCTCGGTCGGCGTCCCGGTCGTGCGCGGTGACGAAGCCGACGTCCTCGGACGATTCCGGACGGCGTTGGATCGCTACCCGGCCGACCACGTGGTCCGTTTGACCGCAGACTGCCCGCTCATCGATCGGAATCTCGTGGAGGCAGTGGTCGAACGTCACCTGGCGAGCGGCGCCGACTACACGTCCAACACGCTAATCCGAACCGATCCCGACGGCCTCGACGTCGAGGCAATGACGGCTCGCGCGCTCCGCATCGCCGATCGGGAAGCCACCGATCCGACCGAGCGTGAGCACGTCACGCCCTACCTGTACCGCCGGCCCGGCCGGTTCGCGCTCGCGGCCGTCCTCGGCTCGGCACGGCTCGGCCATCTTCGCTGGACCGTCGATACGGCCGATGACCTCGACCGGGTGCGTTCGATGGTCGCGACCGGCCTGTCGAGCGTCGATCGGGTGCCGCTCCGTGACGGGTTCGAACCGGCGATACCCGGCGAGGTCCCGGCCCGCTTCGAGCGGTTCGACGACCCTGCCGACCGCCTCGTCGTTCTCCGCGTCGACGGCCGACGAGAGGGCTGGGCGCGGTTGCGCATCAGCGACGTCGGCGTTGCCACCGTCGAGAGCGAGCTGCCGGCCGACTACGACACCGAACTCGAGCGATTCGCCGCAGAGACCCCACAGATCGTGACCCTCCACCGGGTCCAGATGCAGGAAACCGTGCGCACATGACCACGAACACCGACCCCGACGCCGAGCGACTCGAGCAGCTGTGGCAGGGGGAGTTCGGCGATCGCTACGTCGAGCGAAACTCCGTCGACTACCCGGCGCGACGGGGATTCTGGGAGCGGACGATCGCTCGCTACAGCGCCGGGACCATTCTCGAGGTGGGTTGTGCCCACGGCGACAACTTCCGGTATCTCGACGGTCTCGTCGACCTCGGCCGAACCTGTGGCATCGACATCAACGAGCACGGTCTCCTGACGCTGCGCGACCAGTCGCCCAACGTGTCGGCGGTGCGTGGCGCAGCCCGGCATCTTCCAGTCCGGGCCCGTTCCTTCGACACGGTCTTCACCATCGGTCTGCTCATCCACCAGCCCGACTCCACTCTTCCCGCGGTGATGCGCGAGCTGGCCCGATGCTCACGACGGTGGGTGATGTTCGGGGAGTACTCGTCGGTCGAACCCACCGAGATCGAGTACCGGGGCCTGAGTGGTGTGTTGTTCAAGCGGGACTACGTGAGCATCTTCGAGGAGACGTGTCCCGAGTACCGTCACGTGGACACCGAGGAGCTCACGCTCGAGGCGGACGGATTCGACCGTGTGACCTGGGGCGTGTTCGAACGCCGCTGATGCC
>CALMLJ010000616.1 GCA_937868025.1 uncultured Acidimicrobiaceae bacterium | reverse complement strand
GCACCCGTACGCGTCCATGCCGGGCGCGCTCGACCTGACGCTGATCGAATCGGCCTCCGGTGTCCGCCTCCGACTGGCACGGCCGATCGGCGACGTCACCGAATTGATCGACGGCATGAGCTCGTGGTGGGCGGCGATCTGGGGCTACCGGCACCCGGTCCTCGATGCGGCAGCTCACGCGCAGATCGACACGATGAGCCACGTCATGTTCGGTGGCCTCACCCACGAACCGGCGATCGAGCTGGCCAACACCCTGGTCGAGATCACGCCTGCCGGACTCGAACACGTCTTCCTGTGCGACTCCGGTTCGGTGTCGGTCGAGGTCGCGATCAAGATGTGCCTCCAGCACTGGCAGTCGGTCGGCCGTCCCTCGAAGCGCCGGCTCCTCACCTGGCGCGGCGGCTACCACGGCGACACCTTCCACCCGATGTCAGTGTGCGACCCCGAGGGCGGTATGCACGCGCTGTGGACCGGTGTCCTGCCCGAGCAGGTCTTCGCCGATGCGCCCCCATCCGGCTTCGGAACCGCGCTCGACGACGACTACGTGGTCGCGCTCCGCTCGCTGGTCGCAACGCATCACGACGAGTTGGCGGCGATCATCGTCGAGCCGGTCGTCCAGGGCGCCGGTGGGATGTCGTTCCATTCACCTGAGTACCTTCGGGTCTGGCGTGAACTCGCCGACGAGTTCGACGTGCTGTTGGTGTTCGACGAGATCGCGACGGGCTTCGGACGCAGCGGCGAGCTGTTCGCCGCCGACCACGCCGGGGTGACTCCCGACGTGATGTGTGTGGGCAAGGCGCTGACAGGCGGCTACCTCTCGATGGCGGCGACGCTGTGCACGACCCGAGTGGCCGCCGGCATCTCGCAGGGCGAGGTACCCGTCCTCGCTCACGGCCCGACGTTCATGGGCAACCCGCTCGCTGCGGCGATCGCGAACGCCTCACTGGGCCTGTTGCGATCGACCGACTGGCAAGCGAACGTGGGCCGCATCGAGTCCGGGCTCGTCCATGGGCTCGGGTCGGCCGTCGACATCGACGGCGTCGTCGACGTGCGGGTGCAGGGAGCGATCGGTGTCGTCGAGCTGGACCATCCCGTCGACATGGCCGCGGCCACCGCAGCGGCAGTAGCCGCCGGGGTCTGGCTCCGCCCGTTCCGGAACCTGATCTACACGATGCCCCCGTACGTGACCGACGACGACGATCTGCAGCGGATCTGCTCCGCCGTCCGGTCAGCGGCGCTGGCCGGCTGATCCGGTGGTCACCGAGCCACCAGCACCACCCGCCGGCGGGATCACACCGTTTCGGTGAGTGCGTCGAAGAGGGCGAGCACTCCGATCTCGTAGAGCGTGCGCGGCCGGGCACCACGCCACGGCCGCTCGTCGAAGAGTGAACCGCCGTCGACTTTCGCCTGCAGTGTGACCCCGCGGGAGTAGGCACGGGTGAGCAGCACGAGGTCCTCGGCGGTGTAGCCGGCGCGTACCCGTCGTCCCCAGATGGCGAGGCCCGCCTCATAGAAGCGAGCGGTCGCCGCGAGGGCCTCGGCCTGGCCGCCGGCCATCTCGCCGCGAACACCATCGTTGGCGACGAACGACGACACCTCCATGAACATGAACCACTGCTCGTCGGCAAGGGCCCGGTCGAGCGTCACGGAGGCAATTCCGGCGATCGCGTCATCGGCATCGTCGTAGTCGGTGACCACGCTGGTCGGCTCGGTAGCGACGTAGGACTCTGTCGTGGTGGCCCGGGCGAGGTGGAGCAGGAGGTCGCGTCGGTACTCCTCCTGGGACGGCCAGAGGTGGTAGATCATGCCCTTGCTCAGGCCGGCCTCGGCAGCGACGTCGCCGGCTTTGAGATGTCCGAGGGCGCCGTCGACGGCGGCCGAGCGCTCTCGGGCTCGTTGTCGCACGAGCCGCTCGCCGGCCGCAAGCAGCGCGGCGCGAGTGTCGTCGAGTGTCGCGCGGGGCATGGGGCGATGGTATCCGGCAGGGAATCAACGACCGCTTCGTTGACTTTTTGTCAGTCAATGAATACGGTCGGGTCCAACACCGACGTTCACCGAGGGGGACCATGCGAACGACACGTCCGACCACCCGACACCTGGCCACGGCCGCCGTGATGGCACTCACCGTGTCCCTGACCGGTTGCCCACCCGGCCCACCGCCGGCCGAGCCGAAGCCGCAGGGACCGTCGCCGGCGTCGGTCACGGCCCCCCGCCCCGGCGGGTCGGCGGGCGCGGCGTCCGTTTCCTCCGATGGCGCGTTGCTCGCCTACGTGCACTCGCAACTCGGAATCGACTTCACTTCGCGTGCCGAGGCCATCGCATGGCATCGTCCCACCGACCAGTACCGCAGCTCGCGTGACGTCTTCCCCAACGCCACCGACACCACGTCCCCGGCCGTCTCCGGCGACGGCCGCTTCGTCTTCTTCTCGCCGTCCGACGCTGCCGAGTCGGGCGGAGCGCGCCTCGTGCGCTACTCGACCATCACCGGTGCGATCGACCAGTTCCCGATCGATCCCGTCCTCCCCGGTTACCGGATCACCGAGCAAGTCGCGTCGAACGACGGGTCCGTCGTCGCGCTCGAGCTGCGCGGCCCCCAGGGTGCGGCCCGATCGACCGACGTCGCGTTCTGGACGGAAGCCCGGGGGTTCGACGTGGTCGAACCATACGGGTCCGACGTGCAGGGCAGCCTCTCCGACAGCGTGGGCATCTCCCGCAACGGCCGCTACCTCGGGGCGAGTGTCACCCTCCGCAGTGGAACGTTCCTGCTCGCCGTCTACGACAGCGAGAGCCGCTCCTGGGGTAGCCGCCGGGTCGGGGCGCCGGGACAATGGGTCAAGGAGCTCGCAACTCTCGATGACGGTTCCGTCATCTTCGACGCGACCACCTTCGTCACCGGCGCAGCGCCGACCTCGAACGGCGTCAGACTCTGGCCGTGGGCCGGAGGCTCGGCGCAGCAGCTGGTCCCGAGCGACGTGCACGCTCGCGGCATCGCGGCGTCAGCGAACGGTCGGTTCGTCGCATACACGGAATCGGACCCCGATGCTCCGCCGTCGTTCTCGTGGGTGGGCGCACCTCGCCTGTACGACCGGGCCACAGGTGTCAGTGTTCCCGCCGGAAGGCCCGGTGACATGTACGACTCCGACGGAGCGACGTACCCAGTCGCGGTCAGCGATGACGGCCTGACCGTCGTGCTCGAAACGACGGAGATCGACCTCCTCGTGGTGGGTGGACCTCTCGAGTCGCCGACGAACCGCGTCGTGGTCTGGGACCGGTCGACCTGACGTGGTCAGGCGAGGTGTTCGGCGGCGAGGACACGGACCTCCCGCTTGAGCACCTTGCCCGACGCGTTCGTCGGGAGCGCGTCGACCACCAGGAGCTGACGCGGACGCTTGAACCCGGCGAGCCGACCGTTGCACCAGGCGACGACCTCGTCGGGATCGAGTTCGGTACCCGCCCGGGCGACAGCGACGGCGACGACGCGTTCGCCCCATCGTTCGTCGGGCACCCCGACCACCGCGACAGCGCCGACCGCCGGGTGCTCGCTGAGCACGTCCTCGACCTCGAGTGACGCCACGTTCTCTCCGCCCGACACGATGATGTCCTTGCTGCGGTCAACGATCGACAGGTAGCCCTCGTCGTCGAATCGTCCGATGTCGCCGGTGCGGAACCAGCCGTCGACGAACGCAGCCTCGTTGGCCTCGGGCCGGTTCCAGTACCCGGGCACGACCTGGTCGCCCCGGATCAGGATCTCCCCGTCGTCGGCCAGCTTCACCGCGGCGAGCGGCCCGACCCGTCCGGCGGCCGCGAGCAGCTGCGGGTCGGTGGTCACGGCACGACGGTGGTCGTCGGCATCGAGGAACACCGCGTTGCCCGACAGCTCGGTCATGCCGTAGCCCTGTCCGAACCCGCAGCCGAACTCGACGAGGCCGCGCCGCAGCACGTCGAGTGGGATCGCCGATGCGCCGTAGAAGATGTTGCGCAGCGACGTCAGGTCGAAGTCGGCGCGCCGCGGGTGATCGAGCAGCATCGCGATCATCGTGGGTGCCAGCGAGATCGTGGTCACACGGTGCTGTTCGATCGCCGCCATGACCGGCACGGCGTCGAACTTCGGCACGAGGACAACGGGGCGGCCACGAAAGTGCAGGTGCACCACGCCATAGGACGCGACGTGGAAGAGCGGGAACGGGAACAGGTACGTGTCGTCGGGGGTGACAGGGCGGGCCAGCGCCGTCGCCATCACCCCCGCCATGAGACTGCGATGGGTGAGCATCGCGCCCTTGGGGCGGCCCGTCGTGCCGCTGGTGTGGATGATCCACGCGGTATCGGTCTCGACCGGCCCGCTGGAGCGCTCAGGTGACAGAAACTGTCGCCTGGGCGCTCCAGAAGGCAGGAGGGCGTCGAGTTCGGGGGTGCGGAGGACGAGCACGGGGGTGACGTCGGCGATCAGGTCGTTGATCTCGCTCTCGACCAACCGGGTGTTGGCGAACATGGCGATGACCCCAGCCATCGGCGCGGCGTACATGAGCACCACGACCTCGGGACGGTTGTCCGACACGATGGCGATGCGATCACCGACCTCGGTGCGCTCCGCGAGCCACGCCGCCACGTCCTGCACGTCGGCCCACAGCTCGGCGAACGTCCACGACCGATCCTCGAAGATCAGGGCGACGGCGTCCGGCGTGCGGACCGCGGCGAACTCGACGACCTCGTGCAGCAGCATCGGAGGGAGGTTAGAGGTCAGTGGCGCCGTCGATCGCCTGGCGGATGAGGTCGGCGTGGCCGAGGTGGCGGGCGGTCTCCTCGATCATGTGCAGGATGATCCACCGCAACGAGAAGGGCTGCCCCAACGTCTCGTCACGGCGGCTGACACCGACCGAGAGAGCGTCGAGCGACACGGCCCCCGCGACGATGTCTCGGGCCCTGGCGCACGCGGCGTCGTAGAGGCCGAGGAGGTACGCGGGATCGTCATCGAGGGCGGTGCGGAACTCCCATTCGGGATCGGCGTCCCAGTCGATCGGCGTCCAGGGTTCCGGAATCGGCTCGCCGAGGAACGTCTCGACGAACCACGCATCCTCCACGAGCGCGAGGTGCTTGATCAGACCGGCGAGTGTGAGGTCGGACGCGCCAACAGTCGTGGCGAGCTGTTCCTTCGTGAGACCGGTGACGATCTTGACCAGGGTCGCTCGTCCGTAGTCGAGGTACTGGTTCAGGGTCTCGCGCTCGGCGACGCGGAGCTCGGGGTCGATGCGTTCGATCATCCACGGCACGCTACGACGCGGCACCGTCACCGGGTGGTACACTTTCCACCGTGACGAGCACCGCTCTCCTCCTTCTCATGTAGGCAAGTACCCAACCGGGTACTTGCCGAAGCTCCTGCGCCTCCGGGCACGGGAGCTTCTTTCGTTTTCCGCAGCGGCGGAGCGAACGGAGACGGCGACCGTCACGACCATCATCACCACCGAGCAAGTGAGCACACCATGCCTCCCACGCCAGCCCAACCGAAGCAGATGCCGTTCGAGAAGTACCAGGCCTTCGTGCCGCTCGAACTGCCGGATCGCCAGTGGCCGGACCGCAAGCTCACGAAGGCCCCCCGTTGGTGCGCGGTCGACCTCCGTGACGGCAACCAGGCGCTGATCGACCCGATGGACCCGGTGCGCAAGCTGCGGATGTTCCAGACCCTGGTGGCCATGGGCTTCAAGGAGATCGAGGTCGGGTTCCCCTCGGCGAGCCAGACCGACTTCGACTTCGTCCGCCAGCTCATCGAGGACGACCTGATTCCCGACGACGTCACCATCCAGGTGCTGACGCAGTGTCGTGAGGAACTGATCGAGCGCACGTACGAGTCGCTGGCCGGCGCACACAGCGCGATCGTCCACTTCTACAACTCGACCTCGATCCTGCAGCGGAAGGTGGTGTTCGGCCTCGATCGCGATGGCATCACGGCGATCGCCGTCAACGCTGCCCGCTACTGCAAGAAGCTCGAGCAGCAGTACCCCGAGACGGCGTTCCGCTACGAGTACTCGCCGGAGAGCTACACGGGCACCGAGATCGAGTACGCCGTCGAGATCTGCAATGCCGTCGCCGACGTCATCGAACCGACTCCAGAGCGTCCGCTCATCATGAACCTGCCGGCGACCGTCGAGATGTACACACCGAACATCTACGCGGACACGATCGAGTGGTTCCTGCGCACCGTCCGCAACCGGGATTCGATCGTGTTGTCGCTGCACCCCCACAACGACCGCGGGTGTGCGGTGGCCGCCGCCGAGCTGGGTGTGCTGGCGGGCGCCGACCGCGTCGAGGGCTGCCTGTTCGGCAACGGAGAGCGCACCGGCAACGTCGACATCGTGACCTTGGCGATGAACCTGTTCAGCCAGGGCGTCGACCCCGAGCTCGACATCAGCGACATCGACGGCCTGCGCCGCACGGCCGAGTACTGCAACCGCCTGCCGGTGCACGAGCGCCATCCCTACGTCGGCGACCTCGTGTACACGGCCTTCTCGGGTTCCCACCAGGACGCCATCAAGAAGGGGTTCGCTGCGCTGTACGCCGAGTCGGAGGCAGCAGGCAAGGGCCACGACTACGACACGTGGGCGGTGCCGTACCTGCCGATCGACCCGGCGCACGTCGGCCGTTCCTATGAGGCGGTCATCCGCGTCAACAGCCAGTCGGGCAAGGGCGGCGTGGCCTACATCATGGAGACCGAGCACGGGTTCTCGCTGCCGCGGCGCCTGCAGATCGAGTTCTCGAAGACGATCCAATCGGTGGTCGAGGACACCGGCACCGAGATCACCCCGGGAGCGATGTGGGACCACTTCCAGGAGATCTACCTGCCCGACGAACCGAGCCTTCGGCTCCGGTCCCACGAGCTCGTCAGCGCCGATGACGACACCACCACGATCACGGCGCAGGTGACCGTCGACGGTGAGCCCGCCACATGGACCGGCACCGGCAACGGTCCGTTGTCGGCGTTCGTCGCGGCGATGCGCGATGGCCTGGGCCTGGTGCTCGATGTCGTCGACTACCAGGAGCACTCGACGGGCAACAACGCCGATGCGTCGGCCGTCGCCTACGTCGAGACCGTCGACGAGCAGAACTCGATCCGCTGGGGCATCGCCCGACACCACAACACCAGCACGGCGTCGCTGCTCGCGGTGTTGTCGGCAGCGGAGCGCGTGCGCCGCGAGGGTCGCTGAACCTCGGGTCCTCGCCAGTTCCATCGAACAACGACGAAGGCCGGAGCGCAGAGCGCTCCGGCCTTCGTGATTGCTGCACCGGTCGACGACCGGCGGAGCGAGATCAGGCGAACGTGCAGCTGATGTTCGTCGGACCCTCGAGGATCGTCAGGACGCACGGACCCACCGGAATCTGGCAGGCGGCGGTGGCGAACGGGATCGCCATGATCATGGAAGCGAGCAGAACTCGGCTGGAACGACGCATTTCGAATACCCCTTTTGTGGTGATATGACCTTCGTCACACTTGTCGGTGTCCAAGTGGCAAGTCAAGGACCGTCGCAACATTTCACGCGTCGCCCCTTTCCCCTCCGGTGATCATCATTCCCGCCTGTGCCCGCTCTCAGACATCGTCGGTCAGGCGTTCCACAGCAACCGCGACGGACCGTCGGGACCCGCGGCCATGACCGTGGCACGGGTCGGGTCGACCCGGAGCAGCACCACGTCGGGTTGCTCCGGCGAACCGAAGAATCCGGCGGCCTCGTAGGGCCACAACGACCACAGTCGTTCCTTGGTCGGCACGTCGTCGACGACCTCGACCGTGCCCCACAGGTAGGTCTCGCTCCCGGACTGCCACATCATCGCGATCTGCGGGTCGACCACGAGGTTCCGGGCCTTCTGTGAGCTGCGTCGGGTCTGAACCCACACGACGTCGCCCTCGACCATCGGCGCGACGACGGCGACCGCAGGGCCGTCCGGGCCGGTCGTAGCGATGTGGGCGAGGCCGGTCAGGTGCGGGGTGACGTCGTTCCAATCCATCGGGTGATCTTGTCACCGAGGGGTACCGCGTGTGCCGAGGAACGCCTCCTCCCATCGGCGGAGGTCGGTCTCGGCGAATCCGGCCGCGACCCTCGCCTCGACGTTGAACGGGGGAACGATCAGGAGGGAGTACTCCGCGACCAGACGCTCGAACTCGGCGACCGGCTCGAGGCCACGGCGGTCGCACACGTGGGCGAACCATCGGCTGCCGACCTCGACGTGGCCGATCTCGTCGCGGAGCACGATCCGGAGCACATCGGCCGACGCGACGTCTCCGTGCCGTTCGAACCGCTCGATGAGGCCGGGAGTGACGTCGAGCCCCCGCGCCTCGAACACGAGGGGCACGAGGGCCATACGGGCGCCGACGTCATGGGCGGTTCGCACGGCGATGTCCCACAATCCGTCGTGGCAACCGAGGTCGCCGTACGCCCCGCCGTACTCGGCAAGCCGTTCGCACAACGCCTCGAAGTGGCCCAGCTCCTCGGCAGCCACCCGCACCCAGTCGCGGTAGTAGCTCGCCGGCATCCCCCCGAACCGGTGCACGGCGTCGAGCGCGAGGTTCACCGCGTTCGCCTCGATGTGCGCCAGTGCGTGCAGCGTGGCGAAACGCCCGGCCTCGGTGCCCCACGTACGGCGCTTCAGGTCGCGGGGCGCGACGAGCGTCACGCGTGCGGGCCGTCCCACCGAGGTGGGCTCGACCGGTTCGACTTCGTCGATCACGGCAGCGGGCCGCTCCTCCAGCGCGGCCGCGAGGCGCTCCAACTCGGCGATCATCGGAGCGGTGTCGACCGGCTCGGCGACCTGCAGCGCCTCACCGGCGAAACGGCGCAGCGCCGTCAGGTCGGCGGCGCGTTCGGCGGAGCGGTCGGGCATGCCGCCGACGGTAGACGGGCTTCGGGTCCACGGGGACATCTGGCAACATCGCGCCCGTGCATCCGATCGAGCAGCGCATCCAGGACCAGTTCGACGCCGCCGGTGTCGCCTTCGAGTGGATGCCGTGCGACCCCGAACTCGCCGACACGGCTGCCTTCTGCAAGCACTACGGCACGTCGCTCGAGAACTCGGCGAACGCGATCGTGGTCGTCGGCAAGTCCGAACCTCGACGTCACGTCGTGTGCGTGGTGTTGGCGACCACCCGGCTCGACGTCAACGGCGTCGTCCGCAAGCGGCTCGGTGCCCGCAAGGCCTCGTTCGCGTCGGCCGACGAGACCCGTGAGCTCACGGGCATGGAGATCGGTGGCGTCACTCCCATCGGCCTGCCCGACGGCCTCGCGGTCTGGATCGACGCTGCGGTGACCGAACGCGACCGGGTCGTCATCGGGGGCGGCGTCCGCTCGTCGAAGGTGTGGGTCGCCCCGGCGGACCTGGCGCGGTTGCCGGACGTCGAGGTCGTCGAGGGCCTCGCCAAGCCCATCCCGCCCGCGCCCTGACACCACATCTGCGGCCAGCGGAGCGATCAGGTCAGCTCGCCGGCGAGCAGATCCATGAGCAGGCCGTCGTGGAAGGTCCCATCGACGCCCCGCTCGTAGGAGCGCATGACTCCGACGGGACGGAAGCCGAGGCCCGAATAGCACGCGATCGCCGCGGCGTTGCCCACCGCCGGGTCGATGACGATCCGGTGATGGCCGAGGTCGTCGATCAGGTGCTGCGCCAGCGTCCGGATGGCATCGGTGGCGATGCCACAACGGTGGTACGACGCGAGCACGGCGATGTCGATGCTGGCGTGGAAGTACTGCGGGTCGAGCTCCTGCCCGTACTGGACGAGGCCCACCGTCTCGGTGTCGCCGTCGACGGGCAGGTCGATGCAGTACTTCACGTACGTCTCGTCGGGGACGGCGATGCCCTCGAGCACGTCCTCGTACGGATGTGGCGTCCACCACTCGACGACACCGGGTGAGTTGATGAGGTCGGTGAGCGCCTGCACGTCGTCGATGCCGGCCAGCCGAAGAGTGACTCGCTCGCCCCGGAGCCGCTCGGCGATGGCCATGGGGGCACCGTAGCGATCTCGACGCAGGCGCGGGCATAGGGTTTCGGCGTGACGACCAAACTGCTGCTGCACGGTGTGCCCGAGACCGCCGCCATCTGGACCGAGCTGATCGGCGAGCTGAGCTCCGCCGGCGATGTGCGCACACTGTCGCTTCCCGGGTTCGGCACTCCCCGACCCGACGGCTTCGACTGCTCGATGCAGGCGTACGCCGCCTGGTTGACCGCCGAGGTCGACGCCGCGGCCGACGAGACCGGCGGGCCGGTCGACCTGGTCGGGCACGACTGGGGCGGCATCCTCACGGCACGACTCGCCACGACTCCCCCAGCCGGTCTCCGCTCGTGGGCGACCGATGCACCGGGGGCGCTGCGCGAAGGATTCGTGTGGCACGACCTCGGCCAGCTCTGGCGCACCGAGGGGGCCGGCGAGGACTTCTGGGCCGGACTGTTGGCCGACCGGAGTGCCGCCGCCGAGCTGCTCACCGGGTTCGGTCTCACGCTCGACCACGCCGCGCTGCTCGTGAACGCGGCCGATGAGCAGATGGTCGACAGCATCCTCCGCCTCTACCGATCCTCCGATGGGCTCGGCACCGAGTGGCTGGTTACGGGGCCCAGCCAGCGACCGGGCCTGGTGATCGGCGTCGCCGACGACCCGCTCGGCAGCGTGCACGTGTGCCAGGAGATGGCGACGCGCCTCGGCGCCGACGTCGCGGTGCTCGACCACGGCGGCCACTTCTGGCCGCTCGAGGCCCCGGCAGCAGGCGCCGCCGCACTCGCGGAGTTCTGGGCCGGCCTCGACGCAGGCTGAGCCCGGGCGGTTGTCACCTCCCGTACATCTGTCGGTAACCTCACAGCCACCTGGGCTGGGGAGGCAACATGGGTGGTCGTCGTCGTTTCGCAACACTCGCGAGCGCCTGCGCGTCGGTGATCGCGCTCGCGGGATGCGCACCGTCGGTCGGAGGCCCCGCCGCTCCGGCCCCACCGACCGCGACGGCCAAGGTCGTGTCGGTCTCGTTCTCCGGCGCGTACGACTACGCAGCGACCGGCCCGGCGACCGGCGCCCTCGACATCAGCCGCTCCGACGGCAACATCACCGGCGTGCAAGGAACGGTGCACATCCCCGGCCGCGGCGCCTGGCCGACGACCGTCACGTTCGACGTGTCGATCAACGCGTTGCTCGGGGTGGCGACTGGATCGATCGACGTCGAGGACCCGGCCGCCGGCATCGGTCTGACGACGACGCTCGTGCTCTCGCCGACCACGACATCTGAGGGATCGATCGCCGGCCACGCCGACGGCTCCCGCGTCTGGCGCCTGATCGAGACGTTGCCCTTCCGCCTCGACTGGTCGATCACCGACGGCACCGGCAGCACACCTGCCGCACCGGAACTCGCGGCTGCGACGAGCGGCAGCATCGACGTCGCCACCTACAACGTCGCTGGGCTTCCCGAACCGATCAGCGGTTCGAAGCCCGCCACGTACAGCGAACTCCTCAGCCCACTCCTGAACCCATTCGACGTCGTCCTCCTGCAGGAGGACTTCTTCTACCCGGACAAGGTCGCGAAGCACCTGACGTATCCGTACGGGTCGACACCTCAGCGTCTGGTGCTCGGCAGCGATCCGACCCGCCCGGAGGCCTTCGTCGGCAGTGGCCTCGAGCGGTACTCCCGTCATCCCTTCGACGGCTACCGCCAGGTGCGCTGGCCCGGGTGCTTCGGCGGCGCTCTCGGCGGCGGCGCCGCCGACTGCTTGTCGCAGAAGGGCTTCAGCGTCGCCCGCCACGAGGTCGCCCAAGGCGTGTTCGTCGACGTGTACGACCTCCACGGCGAGGCCGGCTCGACCCCCGAGGACGTCTACTGGTCCCGGCAGGACTACCTCGCGCTGGCGGCCGACATCAACGCCAACGCCGTCGGCCACGCGGTGATCGTCGGCGGCGACTTCAACCTGAACCCGTCCGACGAGATCGACGGGCCCGTGCTCGCCCAGTTGCTCGTCGACGCCGGACTGACCGATGTCTGCGAGGTACAGGACTGCAGTGCCGATCCCGACGCGATCGACCGGCTGCTGTTCCGGTCAGGCGACGACGTCGCGCTCGAGGCGACCTCGTGGTCACGGCCGGCCGGCTTCAACCTCCCCGACGGCACCCCGCTCAGCGACCACGACCCGACCGCGGCGACGTTCGCCTGGAGCGTGGTCGGCGGCTGATCGGCCGGTCGCGGCGGACGCCGCGCCGTTACGCAGGCGGTTGCCGTCGGGGTCGGTGAGGTACCGGAGTCAGGCCGCCGACAGGTCGAACGCGAGCACGCCGGGCTGACCAAGGTCGTCGGACCCCCACAGGTTCACGTGGTGGGTGCCGGGAACGACCGCCGCGGTCGACGTACACGTGAAGGTGACCTCGGCCGACGTCGGGGAGACCGACACCGGCGCACCCGGTGCGCACTCGATCGTCGCCTCGCCGAACGTCGCCCCCTCGCGGAGGA
>CALMLJ010000615.1 GCA_937868025.1 uncultured Acidimicrobiaceae bacterium | reverse complement strand
CGGTGACGAAGGTGTGGTCGAACTTGTTCTTGAAGTAGCGGGCTTCGTTGGCCCGCAGCCCGGCGAGCGCGTCGACGACGGGCGACGATTCGAGACCGACCGTCGAAACGTCCTTGAAGTCCACTTCGTATGCCATGTCGGCAGCTTATTGCCGGGTGATCGACGCAGTCGTTCCGATCAGACGGCCATCGCCAGGCGTACTTCGTCGAGCGCACCCTCGCCGCCGGCGCCGCTGCCGGTGATACGACCCGACTCCAGCACGTAGTAGGTGTCGGTCGACCGAAGCGCGAATCCGACGTGCTGCTCGACCAGCAACACCGTGAGGTCGCCCCGCTGGGTGAGGTCGACGATGACCTGTTCGATGTCCGCGACCACGTTGGGCTGGATGCCCTCGGTCGGTTCGTCGAGGATCAGGAGCCGTGGCTTGGTGAGCAGCGTGCGAGCGATCGCCAACTGCTGACGCTGCCCGCCCGACAGCAGGCCGGCAGGTCGCTTGAGGAGCTCGGTCAGCGCAGGGAACGTGTCGAGCACCTCGTCGATCTCCGACTTCACGGTCGTGATCAGCTGGAGGTTCTCCATCGTGGTCATCTGCGTGAAGGAGAGTTGGCCTTGCGGGACATAGCCGAGGCCGCGCTTGACCCGTTGGTTGGGAGCCAGGTTGGTGACGTCCTCGCCGTCGAGGAGGACCTTGCCGGACTTGACCGGGATCAGTCCGACCGCGACCCGCAGCAACGTCGTCTTGCCGGCGCCGTTGTGGCCCATGATGGCGGCGCCACCGCCGACGGGGATCGAGGCGCTGACGTCGAACAGGACCATCGACCGTCCGTAGCCGGCGGTCACCCCGTCGATCTCGAGCATCATCTCAGGCATCTGCGGCCACCTCCGTCACGGTCCCCAGGTAGACCTCTTGGACCTTGGTGTCGGCCTGGACCTCCGCCACGGTTCCTTCGGCGAGCACCTTGCCGCCGTGCATGACCGTCACGAAGTCGGCGTACCGGCGCATGAACTCCATGTCGTGTTCGATGACCACGATGGTGCGGTCGCCGACGATGCGCTTGAGGAGTTCGCCGGTCTCCTCACGCTCCTCGGAACTCATGCCCGCGACCGTCTCGTCGAGGAACATGACCTTGGCGTCCTGGACCAGCAGCATGCCGACCTCGAGCCACTGCTTCTGGCCGTGGGCGAGGATCCCGGCCGGTCGATTGGCGAGGGTGGTGAGGCCGATCGTTTCGAGGGCCTGTTCGACGCTCTCGGGCACCTTCCGGCGTGACAGGAGGAGACCCGCTGCTTTGCGGTGGAGGCCGGCGGCGATGTCGAGGTTCTGCAGGACGGTGAGCTGTTCGAAGACGGTGGCCGTCTGGAAGGTCCGGCCGACCCCGAGGCGCACGATCTTGTGCGACTTCATCGACAGCAGGTCCTGGCCACGGAACCCGGCGGTTCCCGTGCCGTGGACCAACCCGGTGAGGGCGTCCACGAGGGTGGTCTTACCGGCGCCGTTGGGGCCGATGAGGAAGTGGAGTCGCCCCTGCAGGAAGGTGACGTCGACCCCGCTGATCGCTTTGAACCCGTCGAAGTCGACGGTCAGACCGCGGACCTCCAGGTAGTCCTCGCCGAGGAATGAGGCGGTCATGTGACTGCCTCCGTCTGGCTCGGCACGGTGACGTCCACGGTGGCCTCCTTGGGGGACCGCTTCGGCAACGCGGCCGACACCTTCCGCCACAGCGAGGCGATGCCGCCGGGGAGGAAGAGCATGACGACGATGAACAGTGCTCCCTGGAAGTAGGTCCACTGCGTCGGGAACTGCTCCGACAGCGTCGACTGGCCATAGCCGACGGCGATCGCTCCGAGCGCCGCACCGAACAGCGAGGCCCGGCCACCGAGTGCGACGCCGGCGAGCAGCATGATCGACGCCGTTGCGTCGACGTTGGACGGGGAGATGATGCCGGCGAGCGGTGCGAAGAGCGCCCCACCGAGGCTGGCCATCACCGCGGCAATGACGAACGCCACGAGCTTGATGTTGGCGGGGTCGTAGCCGAGGAACCGGATGCGTTCCTCGGCGTCACGCGTGGCAACGAGGAGCTCCCCGTAGCGACTGCGGTAGAGCTGCCAGCTGATGAGGAGGCACACGATCAACATCGCCGCCGCCACCATGTACAGGTTCTTCTTGACGTCGGGGTCGTACATGTTCTGGCCGAACACCGTGGTGAAGGTGTTGAGGCCGTTGAAGCCGCCGGTCTGCTTGATGGTGGCGACGAGCAGCGTCGCGAACGCGACGGCCAGCGCCTGGGTGAGGATCGCGAAGTAGGCGCCCTTCACCCGGCGCTTGAGGATGGCGTACCCGAGGATGAAGGAGATGAGTGCCGGGATGGCGAAGATGGCGAAGATGGTGAACGCCCCGCTGCGGAACGGCTCCCACCAGCTCGGCATCGTCGCATCGCCGTAGAGCACCATGAAGTCGGGCACCTTGCCGGGGCCGGCGGCCTCGAGCTTCATGTGCATCGCCATGGCGTAGCCGCCGAGGCCGAAGAACACACCTTGGCCCATCACGAGCATGCCGCCCCGGCCCCAGGCGAGTCCGATGCCCACCGCGGCGAGCGCCCACGCGCAGTACTTGCCGAGGTTGCCGAGGCGGAAGGCGGTCAGCGAGTTGGGTGCCCACACGAGGAGCACGATCGCGACGAGGGCGATGCCGACGAGGCCGCCGTAGGTCTTGAACAGGTAGGCCGGCGAGAAACGACCGGCGGTCGTGTCGACCGGGGGAGTGGCCTCGACGGTGTCGGAGGCCTCCGTGGTGTCGATGGTGGTCGTCATGCGAGTGACCTCGTGCGCACGGTGAACAGCCCTTGTGGGCGGAGCTGGAGGAAGACGACCACGAGAGCGAAGCTGATGACCTGCGCCATGCTGCCGCTGATCCAGTCGGTCAGGAACGCCGTGACGACGCCGACGACCCACGCTGCGATCAGGGTGCCCTTGAGCTGGCCGACGCCGCCGGCGACCACCACGAGGAACGCCGGGATGATGTAGGTGGTGCCGAGGGACGGGTTGGTTCCGGAGATGAGGGCGATGGCGACGCCGCCGACGCCGGCCATGCCGGATCCGAGGAAGAAGGTGATCCGGTCGACCTTCCGGGTCGAGACGCCCATCGTCTCGGCGAGCTCACGGTTCTGGACCGTCGCCCGGATCTGTCGCCCGAACGAGCTGTACTTCAGGACGGCGTTGAGGCCGGCGAGCACCGCCAACGCCAGGACGATCGTGAAGGCCTGCCGGTAGGGCCAGCTGTAGCCGAAGACGGACAGTCCGCCACGCAGCCAGCTCGGCGGTTTCACCGGGTCGCCCTGGGCGCCGAAGACGTCCTTCGCTGCCTGTTGCAGGACGAGCGACACGCCGACGGTGACGAGGAGTGTGTCGAGGGGACGCTTGTACATCCACTGGATGACCGAGGCCTCGAGGATGAGGCCGAGCAGCCCGGCGAGGAGGAACGCCACCGGGACGGCGAACACGATGGAGATGCCGGCGCCGGTGATGACCTGCTGGGTGGCGTACGCGGCGTACGCGCCGGCCATGAGGAACTCGCCGTGCGCCATGTTGATCACGCCCATCTGGCCGAACGTGAGCGACAGGCCGAGGGCCGCCAACAGGAGGATGGCGCCGGTCGCGGTGCCGGTGAGAAAGGGGGTGGTGAATGCGTCCATGCCTCTGCTTCTTGAGGGTTGAGCGGGTCGAACGGGGGTACGGATTGCTGTGGGCAGGGGTGTCGTGCTGTCGCACGACACCCCTGCCCACCGGGGGGAACGTTGGGACTAGTCGGGGATCACCCGGCGTTGGGGTCCCACCACGAGTAGCCCTCGAGGAACGGATCGGGCTCGATCGGTGCGTCGGAGCTCCAGACGATGTCGAACTGGTTGTCCGAGTTGATCTGGCCGATGAGACCGGTCTTGGCGATGTGATGGTTCTCGCCGTTGACGGTGACCTTGCCTTCGGGAGCATCGAAGCTCACGCCGTCGGAGGCCTCGTTGATGGCGTCGACACAGAAGGACTTCGCCTTCTCGACCATGCCCTTGTAGAGGTACAGCGAGGTGTAGGCCGCTTCCATCGGGTCGGACGTGGGGCGATCGTCGCCGTACTCCGCCTTGAAGGCCTCGATGAACTTGGTGTTCTCGGGGCTCTCGACGCTCTGGAAGTAGTTCCAGGCGGCGAACTGGCCGGTCACGTCCTCACCCATGGCGGGTGCCTCTTCTTCGGCGATGGACACCGAGATGATCGGCGAGTTGTCCGGGCCGAGGCCGGCCTCGTAGTACGCCTTGATGAAGCCGACGTTGGACGAGCCGTTGATGGTGTTGAACACGAAGTCCGGCTTGGCGGCGGCGATCTTGGCGACCTGGGTCGTCCAGTCGTCGCTGTCGAGCGGCACGTACTCCTCACCGACGATCTCGATGCCGAGCTCCTTGGCGTACTGCTTGATGATCTTGTTCGCCGTACGGGGGAACACGTAGTCGGAACCGGCGAGGAACAGCGTCTTCACGCCCTCGGACTTGAGGAAGTCCATGGCCGGGATGATCTGCTGGTTGGTCGTCGCGCCGGTGTAGTAGATGTTCTTCGAGGCCTCGAGGCCTTCGTACTGGACCGGGTAGAAGAGCAAGCCGTTGGCGCCTTCGACCACGGGCAGCATCGCCTTGCGGGAAGCAGAGGTCCATCCGCCGAAGACGGCGGCGACCTGGTCCTCGGTGAGGAGCTTGTTGATCTTCTCGGCGAAGACCGTGGGCTCGCTCTGTCCGTCCTCTTCGACGAACTCGATCTTCTTGTCCATGATGCCGCCGCCGGCGTTGATCTCCTTGGCGGCGAGCATGAGCGAGTCGCGAACCGTCTGCTCGCTGATCGCCATCGCGCCGGAGGTCGAGTTCAGGAAGCCGAGCTTGACCGAATCGCCGTCGACGCACGTCCCGGAGCTGTCACTGCCGGAGCTGCCGCTCGCGGAGTCGTCTGCGGAATCGTCACCGCATGCGCTCAAGAGCAATGCGGACGCCGCCATCATGGCGATCGCCCATTTGTATTTCCTGCCGTGACTCATCGATTACCACTCCTCCCCACGTCTGTGACGTGAGCGTCTTCATCCGGCGAGGGTCGACCGGATGTGACCGCAACCTAGGAATGGCTCGTGTCGCTCGAATTGCCCGCTTGTTTCCGGTGCGTGAACCGATCGTGCGTGCCGTCTGATGTGCCGCTGGGCGGGGTAAGGCGGTGCTTGCGCCGATGTGTGCGCGGACGTCCGGACCGAAGTTCGTCAACGCCGGGGTCGGCACCACACGACGATCGCCCCGTCCCGCCCCGTCCCGCTCCCGGCGGGACCGAGCTGTTTCGCCACCTTCGGGAACCGCTGAAGGTAGGCATCCAGGAGCGGGGTGATCGTGTCAGGTTCTTCTGCGCCGACGATCGCTCGTCCGACCATCGACCGCCAGTTGCCGGCAACGAGGACGTCGAGGTCGTGGTCGTCGCGGAAGTTGCGCCACCACGACTTGGTGTCGGGTCGGCCCACGAAGATCACGAGGCCGTCGCCGTGGTTGGCGTACTGCGTCGGAGTGCTGAACGTGGCGCCCGACCGGCGACCGCGGTAGCGGATCACACAGGTCGACGCCGACAACAGTCGGTGCGCCGGCGATTCCAGCACTCGACGGACGACACGATTCGCGAAGCTCATCGCCTGATCGTGCCGTCACCCGCCCTCGGGCAACAGGGTCCATGGTCACGCACCGCTCTTCGGTCGGCCGGCGCCGGTCCGACGATGCGAGTCGTGCCGACCTCGATCACCAATCCACGTCGGGCGGTTCGCCGAACAGTGCGGGTATCTCGGCAATGAGCCGGTCGCAGTCCCAGGAACGATCCGCTCGCTTCAGCACGATGGGGCTCTTCGACAGGTCGGGGTGCTGTGTCCACGAGGTGGTGACGGCCAGTGCCGGGTTCGTCGAACCCACGACGAGTTGTTCGGACGAATCGGTGACGGTTCCCACGAATTCGTCAGGACTGGTCTGGTTCACCTCGTAGGCGAAGATCTCTCGGCGCGCGATGAAGAGCGAGCCGATCGGATCACCGCCCTCGCCCCGCACGGTCACCGTGACTCCCGGGTTGCCGTCCCCGTCGTCGTCGGAAATGCGCGGGTCGGTGGGATCGGTCGGGAGGACGTCGTTGGCGGGGTCGTCCAACCGGATGCCGACCGGCGTCGGCGTGGCCGGCCGTGTCACGCTCCACGCGCCCGGGCTGCCGGAGTAGGAGGCCGGCGCCAGTGGGGGCTTGATCGCGCGAGTCGCGGCGTCGGAGATCTCGGTCTCGATCGGCTGGTCACTTGCCTGACGTGCCGTGCAGAACACCTCCTGCGCGAACAGCTCGTTGCCTCGCAGCTCGAAGTCGGTGAACCCGTAGCTGATGATCAGCGTCTTCATCGCGGCATCGGAGTAGGCGACCACGTCGTAGTGCGCCCACCGGCCGGCGATGTCCGTCGGAGTGGCAGCGTCGGCCTGCGTGTTCGTCGCCCGGTCGTCGGATGCTGCCGACGACCCGTCGCCACCGCATCCGACCGCCACGGTCAGCGCGAGTGCAGGAGCGAGGACCGTCGCGGCCCAACGTCGGAGCGGACGTGTGTGGCTCGCACAGAGCGTCGGGTCGTCAGGTTCAGACCGCGTTGGTGCCGTCACGGCCGTCTGTCTACATCGCGA
>CALMLJ010000614.1 GCA_937868025.1 uncultured Acidimicrobiaceae bacterium | reverse complement strand
GCGGCCTTCTTCGCTGGCGCGGCCTTGTTGGCCGGCGCCTTGTTCGCTGGCGCCTTCCTGGCAGCAGGCTTCTTGGCGGCCGAGCTCTTGGCGGGGGCCTTCTTCGCCACCGCCTTCTGTGCCGGGGGTGCCGTCACGACCGGTGTCGCCGGCCAGAGCTCGCGGAGGTCGTCGAGGATGTCGGCGGGGGTGGTGTAGCCGGCGAAGTGGCCACGACCCTCGTAGGTGCGCAGCCGCGAGCCGGCGACGCGCTTGGACTGCCGTTCCGCGTGGAGGTACGGCACGATGATGTCGCTGCTGCCGCCGTAGAACACGATCGGGACCTTCACGTTGCGGAGCTCGAAGCCCCAGTGGCGGCCGAACAGGATCAGGTCGTTGATGGCCGCGCCCATGCCCGACCGATCGTTGGCGTCGACCAGATCCGCGGTGAACTGGCGGCGGTCGAGCGGGCGGGCGGTCATGTGGGCGCGGTCGCCGGGCAGGAGCCGGAAGAAGATGTCGACGGCGGGATCGGCGTACGGCTTGACGAGGTCGATCGCGTCGTGGAGCCCCTTCGCGAGCGGCCGGCGCACCCGCTCCAGCAGGGCGGCGGCCGGCACCAGGAGCAGCGTGTGGCTGACGATGGAGTCGGCGCCCCGGGTCGGGCCGATGCCGCCGAGCACCACGCCGGCTCGCATCCGGTCGCCCAGCTCGTGCGCCGCAGCCAACAGGTAGGGCCCACCGCCGGAAAGACCGACCACCGCGAACTCGTCGGCGTCGAGGTGATCAGCGACCTGGCGGAGGTCGGCGGCGAACTCCACGATCTGCTCGTAGACGTGCGGCGTCGAGTCACCCGTTCCGGGTCGCTCCACCGTCACGATGCGCAACCCGCGCTCGACCGCGAGGGTCCCGGCGTCGTGGGGCAGCTGCGAGCGGGCGCCCGGCGTGCCGTGGAACCAGAACACGGTGTCGCCCTCGGGGTCACCGAAGATGGCCCAGCCGAGCTCGCGGCCATCGTGCAACGTGGTCGTCCCGTCGCGGTGCGCTTGCAGTGGTGCAGTCATGGACCGACGATTTTCCACCCGTCGTCGGCGCGGTGTCGAGTCCGTGGGGCACGTCGGGGTGATCGACCCAGCCGGAATCGGATCGTGGGGTGGTGGGGAACACCACTACCGTACGGGCCATGTTGCGACTCTTCGACACCGCCGCGGGCGCCGTTCGCCCGTTCGAACCCCGAGTTCCCGGGCAGGTGTCGATGTACGTCTGTGGTCCCACCGTGTACGGCCCACCCCACCTGGGTCACGGTCGCTTCTCGCTCGTGTTCGACGTGCTCCGTCGCTATTTCGAATGGTCGGGGCTCGAGGTCACCTACGTCTCGAACATCACCGACATCGACGACAAGATCATCGAGCGGGCCAACAGCGAGGGTCGTCCGTGGCAGGAGATCACCGAGAAGTGCGAGGCGGTCTGGTACCGGGCGATGGACGCCATCGGCGTGAAGCGGCCCACCCACGACCCGCACGCAACCGCCTACGTGACCCAGATGGTCGATCTGATCTCGCGGCTCATCGAGAAGGGCGCCGCCTACGAGACCTCCGACGGGGTGTACTTCCGGCCGCGGCAGGTGGCCGACTACGGATTGCTCGCCCGGCAGGACATCGATTCCCTGCAGGTGGGTGCCCGCGTCGACGTCGTCGACGAGAAGGAGACGCCGATCGACTTCGCGCTCTGGAAGAAGGCCAAGCCGGGTGAGCCGTCGTGGCCGTCACCATGGGGCGACGGCCGTCCGGGGTGGCACACCGAGTGTGTGGTGATGTCGCTCGACCTCCTGGGCGAGGGCTTCGACCTCCACGGCGGTGGCCAGGACCTCTGCTTCCCCCACCACGAGAACGAGCGGGCCCAGGCGGTCGCCGACGGCAAGGACTTCGCCCATCACTGGGTGCACAACGGCTTCGTCGAGGTCGGCGGCGAGAAGATGTCCAAGTCGCTGGGCAACTTCACGAACCTGCTCGATCTCATCGATCGCTACGACCCCCGGGCCTACCGGCTGTTGTGCCTCCAGGCGCACTACCGGTCGCCGATCGACGTGAACGAGAAGAACTCGGCGCAGGCCTCGGCCGCGCTCGAGCGGTACGACGCGCTCGCCCGACGCGTCACCGACCTCGGCCACGGCGTGGCGCCCGATCCCGTGATCATCGGCCGGTTCCGCGATCGTATGGACGACGATCTCAACACCGGCGGGGCGTTGGCGATCGTGGCGGAGACCGTCACCCAGATCAACCGGTCCCTCGACATCGACGACTTCGCCGGTGCGGAGCCGCTGGTCGCGGCGTTCCGATCGATGTTGAGCGCCGTCGGCCTCACGGTGAACGACGAGGTTGCGGCCGTCGCCGACGAGGCCGCCGACCTGTGCCGCCAGCGTGACGACGCCCGCGCTGCCAAGGAGTGGGGTCGCGCCGACGCGCTCCGTGGTGAACTCGAGGCCATGGGGTACGTCGTCGAGGACACCGCGACCGGCACCCAGGTCCGGCGGGCCTGATCCGATGCGGCGTCTGACGGCGGTGGTCATGGCGCTCACCGTCGTTGCGCTCGGTTGCTCGGGCGAGGACGACTCGGGGAGTGCCGGCGGCGCACTGTCGTCGAGTCGACGCGACGGCACGACGTCGACATCGAGCACGACCGTGGCACCACCGGCGCCGCGGTCCACGGTGGTGATCGCCCACCGGGGCGCGTCGGCCTACGCGCCCGAGCACACGTTCGCGTCCTACGACCTGGCCCTCGAGCAGGGCGCCGACTACATCGAGCAGGACCTGCAGATGACGGCGGACGGCCAGCTGGTCGTGCTGCACGACCCGATCCTCGACCGCACGGCACGCGGCCCTGCCGACGCGTGCACGGGGCCGGTCGCGTCGAAGACGCTCGCGCAGCTGTCCGCGTGCGACGTGGGCTCCTGGTTCAACGAGGCCCACCCCGATCGTGCCGATCCGGCGTTCGCCCAGCTCCGGATCCCGACGCTGCGCGAGGTGCTCGAGCGCTACGCCGGCCGCGCACGGTTCTACATCGAGACCAAGTCACCCGAGGCCCAGCCGGGCATGGAGCAGGCGCTGCTCGACGTGCTCGACGAGGTCGGCCCGCCGGCGGACGGCACCTCCGCCGCCGGCGAGCGATCCGTGATCATCCAGTCCTTCAGCGCCGAGAGCCTGCGGCTCGTCCACTCGCTGCGTCCCGAGTTGCCACTCGTCCTGCTCCTCGTGACCAGCGGCGAGCCGCTGGACCCGGCGATCCTCGACGGGGTCGGCGACTACGCCGTGGGGGTCGGACCGTCGAGCGGCAACGTCGACGAGGCGCTCGTCGACGCAGCCCACTCGCAGTGTCTCGACGTTCACCCGTACACCGTCGACGACCCGGCAGAGATGACCCGGCTGATCGCTGCCGGTGTCGACGGCCTGTTCACCAACGCTCCCGACGTGCTGCGGCCGTTGGTGGCCGCCCTCCCGGGCGGTCGTGACGCCTGCGGCTGAACGCCCGAGCGGGCGACCGGTCAGCGGCCGGAGTCGCGGTCGGACTCCCAGACGATGATCTCCGCGCCGTCGACGCCCGTGACGTCCACGGCACCGGCTGCCGTCAGGCGGGCGGCGTCGCCTTCGACGAGGGTGTCACCACCGAGCGAGACCGAGCCGCGGGCGACGAAGAGGTGCACGTAGGGGGCATCGGGCAGGGCGACGGTCTCTCCGTCGCCGAGTCGGCCGACCCACATGACGGCGCCGGGTTGATGGATGGTGATCGCTCCCTCGTGGCCGCGGCCCGAGGCGACGGAGACGAGGCCGCCGGCGTCGAGGCGCTCGTTGACGTCGAGCTGTTCGTAGCCGGGGCGGATCCCCGTTTCGGCGGGAACGACCCACATCTGCACCAGATGCACCGGCACACTCCGCGACGCGTTCATCTCGGAGTGCTGGATGCCGGTTCCGGCCGACATGCGCTGGGCGAGGCCCGGGTACAGGAGGCCGACGTTGCCCTCGGAGTCACGGTGCTCGAGCTGGCCGTCGAGGACCCAGGTGACGATCTCCATGTCGCGATGGGGGTGAGTGCCGAAGCCGCCACCCGGGGCGACCCGGTCGTCGTTCGAGACGATGAGGAGGCCGTGGCCGAGGTTCGTCGGGTCGTAGTGCGACCCGAAGCTGAAGCTGTGCCGACCGTCGAGCCAACCCAGCTCGGTGCGGGGGCGGGTGTCGGCCCGGCGGATGTCGATGGTGGCGCTCGTCGCTGCGGCGCCGGTGGTGGTGTTCGTGTCGGTCATGGCGACCCCCTTCCGAGATGATTGCAACTGCAACTATACCAGGGAGGAAGGTAATTGCAAGTGCAATCGAATGCTGCATGCTGGATAGGATGAGGTCATGGCGACCGAGCGCGAACCTCACCCGCTCCAGCTGGAGGCATGGCGCAGCTTCCTCGAGGCCCACGCCCGCGTGACCGAGCTGCTCGATGCCGAGTTGCGGGCGCAGCGGGATCTTCCGCTGGGCTGGTACGACGTGCTCGTCCAGCTCTCGGAAGCAGGGGGCCGGCGCCGCATGAGCGAGTTGGCCGACGCCGTGCTGCTCAGCCGCTCGAACTGCACCCGGCTGGTCGACCGGCTGGACGCGGCCGGCCTCGTCGGGCGCGAACCCGATCCCGCCGACGCCCGGGTCCGCTGGGCGGTGCTCACCGAGGCCGGTCGGGCCCGCCTGAAGGACGCGTCGAGTGCGCATCTCGCCGGGGTCGAGCGCGCGTTCACCTCGTTCGTGGACGACGACGCGGCGAAGGTGCTGGTGTCGGTGTTCCACCCGATCATCGACGCACTCCGAGCCCAGCGCTGAGCCGACTCCTGGTCAGCTGAGGCCCGCTTGCTCAGCGCGGCATCGTTGGCAGTGTGGGCGACCGGAGCCACGCGTCGAAGAACGGGACGAGGTCCTGTCCGGCGAGCCGGGTGGCGAGTTCCTGGAAGTCCTCGGTGGTCGCCGAGGTGCCGTCCCGCTCGGACGCCCACGTGCGCAGGATCTCGAAGAACACGTCGTCACCCACGGTCAGTCGGAGTGCGTGGAGCACGATGCCCGCGCCGTCGTACTCGTTGGGGGAGAACAGGACCGGCGCAGCGGGCGAGGTCACCGGACCGAACGCTTCGCGCCACCGGGGAGCCTGCGCCATGGCATCGTCGACGGCGTCGTCGATCGGCGTCGTTCCGATGTGGTCATTCCACAGCCACTCGCCGTAGGTGGCGAAGCCCTCGTTGAGCCAGATGTCGGACCAACGCGCCGGGGTGACGGCATCGCCGAACCACTGGTGAGCGAGCTCGTGGGCCATCACCGAACTCGTCGAGGTCGGGTCGAACGACGTGAGCCACTCCGACGGGAGCAGGGTGAGCGTCTGGGTCTCGAGCGCGAACTC
>CALMLJ010000613.1 GCA_937868025.1 uncultured Acidimicrobiaceae bacterium | reverse complement strand
GCGAGCTGGGTCAGCAGGTCGACGACGTCGAAGTCGTCGACGAGCACGTCCGCCAGCTCGACGAACGTGTTGATCAGCAGTGTCTCTCTCATGGGTCCTCGCTCGTCGTGGCGGTGGTCGGGGGGTCGAATCGCAGCGAGCGGTCGACGACCGACCGGGCCACGGCCCGCAGGGATTCGTCGTTCCCGAACGCGTGGGCCTGCATCAGGATGAGGGCCTGGGCGACCCCGACGCCGAGTTGGACGGCGACCATCCCGGAGGCCTGATGGATGACGAGTTCGAACTCGCCGCCGGCTTCGAACTCCTTCGCGAGCTGCCCCGGTGTCGCGTGTGCCTGCATCAGGATCACCGAGCGCGCCACGACGTCGGCGAGCACCAGACAGTCGGCGTGTTGTTGTGGCGTGAGCGGGCCCGGCGCATCGTTGTAGAGGTTGAGTGCGCCGAGCTTCACCGGTCCGACATGAATGGGGAACCCGAAGATCGATCGGACCCCTGCGTCCAACGCCGCGCCGCTGAAGGCCATCCAACGGACGTCCGCTGGATGGGCCAGGTCGGGTTCGAGCACCGGTCGGTCTTGGTGGAAGGCGTCGAGGCACGGTCCCTCGCTCAGCGAGAACTGGAGTTCCTCGATGCGAGCGCTCACCTTGTTGGTGGTGCACAGCGATCCCCGTTGGATGTCGCCCGACATCATCATGATCCCGGCGCCGCTCACCTGGGCGACGTCGGCGCAGATCTCGCACATTCGCTGGGAGTCGAGACTGCTCACGTTGTCGGTGAACCGGGCCTGGATGGCGAGCGTCCGCTGGCCGGCCGTCATGTCGTCACGGCCTGAACGCGGCGCAGTCGCGGACAACGAGTCCCAGCGGGTTGATTTCGTCACACATGTCGAGGACGCGGCGGGCTTGGCGTGACGGTGCCTGAACGATCAGCGCCTTCCCATCCTCTGCCATGCGTGCTCGCGTCCGAACGAGCATGCCGACGACCGACGCGTCCATGAACGAGACGGCGCTCAGGTCGACGACGAGAGGATCGGCGCCGTCACCGATCGCGTCGGCGAACAGGAGCGACAGACCCTCGATCGTCGACATGTCGTGTTCGCCGCCGATCGCAACGATGCGCTGCGAGTTGTCGAATGGTGGGCACTTCGTCGGCGGGTCGATGACCAGTGTGCTCATGCTGCAGCTCCCTGTGGTGTGCGACGTACGTCGCGCTACCGGGGGCCGGAGTAACGCTCACCTCGCACGGTACACCCCGTTTCGCGCGATCAGCGCACCAGGAGCACCGATAACGCCGAGCGTTCATACGGGAGGTGTCACGAACATCTCGAGAGCCGAGATGAATGCCGTGTCCAACGACCTGTGGACGGCCGGCAAGATCGACCTCCAGGAGCTCGGGATGCTGCAGCTCGCCGGGCCACTCGGAAGGGTGAGCGTCGCCGAGCGGGCGATCGCCGAGATCGACTACCGCCACGCCGCAGGTGACGCTCGCTCCGGGTACGAGCAGTGGAAGCACATCTTGGAGACGCTCCAACGGCCGTGACCTCTTGGCGCGCCGGACGGCGTGTCGGCCGTGCGAATCCGAACTCGCAGCGCAGAGCGACCCGCGACATTTCGACAGCCAATGTCCATCCCGGTTCGGACCGCCCGAGCGATGGGTGGGCGGTGCTGCGGACCTGAAGCACACGCCGCACGCCCCTGGCACGCCGAAACCCCCGATTTCTCGGGGGTTTCGTCTCGACCTCTGAGGCTCCGGGGGAGGGGCTCGAACCCACGACCCACTGATTAACAGTCAGTTGCTCTGCCAGCTGAGCTACCCCGGATTGTTTGCCCGCCCTGGGGCGAACGAGCGACCACCCTAGCAGCGGACCCCTCCTCTTCCGCACACCGGTTTCGGCGGCTCGTCCGACCCGAGCGGGCCGAGGGTGCCGTGAACCGTCAGGCGGGGTGGGCGAGGAGCGATTCGACGACGTGGAACCCGACAGACGCGGGTTCCACGTCGGGAGAACGCCAGAGAACGCCAGAGAACGCCGGCGGCTACTCGGCGTCGAGGTAGTCGCGGAGCTT
>CALMLJ010000612.1 GCA_937868025.1 uncultured Acidimicrobiaceae bacterium | reverse complement strand
CTGGCCGCGTTGGGGTCGGTGGTGGCGGCGCTCGAGCGTTCGTAGAGATCCCGGCCGTCCGCGGCCCCGCCGGTCTCGCCGATTCAGTGCTCGCCGGTTCACTGTCAGGGGTGCGTGATTCACTGTTCCCATGACCTCGAACACCAGTTCGTGTACCTCGGGACGATCTCGGAGTCAGCTCGCGGCAGACATCATCGCGGTTGGTTCGGCCCTACGTAGCTTGGTGTCGGGTTTGGAACCGAAGGACGTTCCGTTGACGTTTGCTCCGGAGGTGTGGGCGGCGTTCGCCGAGGTGCAGCGGATCGCGGCGTCGGGGCAGGTGCTGATGACGGCGCGAGCGGCGGAGGCGAGGGAGTGGGAACGCGAGCGGTATGCGTCGGCGGCCGACTGGCTTGCGGCGCAGCAAGGCACGACACCGGGGCGGGCGCGTGCCGATCTGGAAACGTCGGAACGGCTGGCTGATCTGGAGGCGACGGCGGACGCCGTACGCGCTGGGAGATTGTCGCCAGAGCAAGCGGGCGCGGTGGCTGGTGCGGCGGCGGTGAACCCCGAGGCCGAAGCTGACCTGTTGGATCTCGCCGAACGGGAGTCGCTGAAGCGGACGCGTCAGGAGGCAGAGCGCCGGAAGGCTGAGGTTCGATCCGAGGAGGAGAAGCGCGAGCGTGAGGAGCGGGTGCGGAGGAATCGGGGTCTGCGGTTCTGGTTCGGGAACGGTGCCGGCAACCTGCACGCCACCGGTCCGATCGACGCGTTGAAGGAACTCGAAGCGCTGATCCAGCGTGAGGTCGACCGGAAGTTCCGGGCCAACCGTGGAGCGGCCACTCGGGAGTCGCGGGACAACTACGCGTTCGACTCGCTCATCGACCTCGCCCGCACCGATGCTGGTGGTTCCGGGGTCGTTGAGCAGATCGGCGCCGCCTCCGGTGACGGAGCGCCTGACGGTGCTGGATCCGGCGACGGCAGCGGCGCGACGAGTTCGGGCGCTCGTGCCCGGCGGGCGCCGTTGACTCGCTTGACCCTGATCCGGGCCGACCTCGCAGCGTTGCTCCGCGGGAGTGTCGCCCACGGCGAGGTGTGTGAGATCGGTGGGCTCTCGGTGTCGGTCACCGAACTCCGCCGCCTGTTGGGCGAGTCGATCATGCAGTTGGTGCTCACCAACGGCGAAGCGGTCATCGACGTCGTGAACCTCGGTCGCAAACCGACGGTCGCGCAGATGATCGCCAAGCTGTTCGCCGACGCCTGTTGCACCGCTCAGGGGTGTGATCGGGCGGTGCGACTCGAGTTCGATCACCGCACCGACTGGGCCCGGGTCAAGGTCACCGAGTTGGCGAACCTCGACCTGCTGTGCGACCACCACCACGACCTGAAGACCCTCGAGAAATGGGCGCTGGTCGCCGGGACCGGACGGCGGCCGATGGTGCCGCCGACCGACCGGCGGCATCCCCACTCGGTGCCGGAGGCGACACCTGACCCGGTGATCCCGAGGGTGGGGAGCGATCTCGATTCGCCCGACGTGTCGGTCGGGGCGGAGCCGCTGGCACGGCCGGGGTCCGACGCCCGCGTAGCCGATCTCGCTGCCCGGCTCGCTCGGATCCGGGCCAAGGAGGCCGAGCACCGTGCCCGTCGGGCCGGCCAGGACCGACTGTTCGACACCGGCTGAGCCGCGGCGGTCGGAAGATCACGCCGGCTCGAGCCGGAGTGATACGACGGAGAAGAACCCGTGATCGAGCGCAGCGCCCGCGGCGAGCGGTGACGCGCCCGGGGTCGCGTCGTAATGTCGGCCCGATGAGCGCAGTTCCTCCGACCGCGTCGGCGCATCCCGAGCGGTGGAAGTTCGACTTCCCCATCTTCCACGCCGAGTCCCGCGCCGCGTGGCGCGCCTGGCTCGCCGAGCACCATTCGACGGAGCGGGGCGTGTGGCTGTGCTCGTGGAAGGCGGCGACCGGTCGACCGACGTGCGCGTACGCGGACGCGGTCGAGGAGGCCCTCTGCTTCGGTTGGATCGACTCGACGGTCAACACACTCGATGACGAGCGGGGCCTGCAGCTGATGACCCCACGCAAGCCCAAGAGTTCCTGGACTCGCCTGAACCGGCAGCGGGTCGCGGCGATGGAAGCGGCCGGCCTCATGACCGACGCCGGCCGTCGGGTCGTCGAGGCGGCGCAGGCGAGCGGTTGGTGGACGTTGTACGACACGGTCGAGGATCTGATCGAACCGCCGGAGCTGGCGGCGGCGCTCGATGCCAACCCCGAGGCGCGGTCGACGTGGGACGGTTGGCCGCCGAGCGTCCGCAAGCAGGTGCTCTGGTCGATCGTCAGCGCGGCCCGCCCCGAGACCGCGACCTCGCGGATCGGCGCGATCGTGGCGACTGCGGCGCGCGGCGAGCGCCCCTGATCCGACGACGCTGCGTTCTCGCCGGCTTCCGGAGCTTCGGCGACCCGTCGACCACGCCCTGATCGCGCCTACCGGGGCGTGTGCACCAGTGGGAACAGTTCGTGATCGAGCGGGGCGCCGGCCGGCAGGGGAACAGGACCATCGGTGAGCTCGAGGAAGGGCGGGGAGGTGCGCCACTCGCGCGGCGCGTGCACGACGTCGTCGCCGGT
>CALMLJ010000611.1 GCA_937868025.1 uncultured Acidimicrobiaceae bacterium | reverse complement strand
CAGGTCTCGTACAGCACGTCGGGCGGCAGCACGTCGAGCGGCGGGTGCTCGTGGGAGTTGAAGGACGGGGTCACGGTCGGTGTTCCAGACCTGGGCTCGGTCACCTGGCCGCGCGTCGTGGACGGCGTCACCCATCACCTCTGGCAGCGCACGTGCAACGGCGAGGCCGTGTGGGTTGATGTCCCGGAGGTCCAGCCCGCCGACATCCTCCCGCAGCTGCTCGAGCAGTTGCGGGAGCGCACCCTGCCGAAGCCAGTGCCCGTCTTCGAGATGCTCGACCCAGAGTTCGGCTGGGCGTACGTACAGACCCCGCTCGACTTCCGGGCCGGCGGCAACTCCTGGCGACCCATATCGGTCACGGCGTCGGTCGGGCCGATCTGGGCAACCGTCACGGCGAGACCGACGTCGTTGTCGTTCGATCCTGGCGACCCGGCGAATCCAGGTGCTGTGACCTGTTCCGGCACCGATCCGGTTGCCGTGTACGACCCTGCATCACCGGGTGCGTGCTCGTACACCTACGTCAACGCATCATCCACGTCAGAGGTGGACGGCTACCACTTCGCGACCTCGCTCTCGATCACGTGGGCGATCAGTTGGACGTCGTCGACCGGCGCCGGCGGCGCGCTCGAACCATTCACGACGACGTCGATCTCGCCGCTCGCTGTCGCTGAGGTGAAGGGCCTCGTCGAGTGCACCGGTCCACGACCCGAACAGGGAGGGTGTTGATGTCCCGCACGATGCAACGACCGAGCGCCCGTGTCGAAGCTTCTCGGAGTGAAGCGGCGGAGCCGTCCTCGACACCGTCGGTCGTCTCGCTCTCGGCGCCGAAGCGCAAGCGGCCATCCTGGATGTTGGCCGGCGTGTTGCTCGTGGGCCTCTCGGCTCTGCTGGCCGCGTGGGTGTTCAACGCAACCTCGGAGACCATGAGTGTGATGGTTGCGGCGCGTGACATCTCGCCCGGCGAGGTGGTCGATTCGTCGGACCTGCGCGTGGTGGAGATGGGTCGAACCGACGGACTTCGGGCGATTCAACCCGCCCAGCAGGATCTGATCATCGGGCGTGCGGCCCGTGGTCCGATTCCCGCAGGCACGGTCCTGAACTCCGATCTGTTCAGTGAGAAGGGGAAGGTGATCCCACCAGGGTTCGTGGTCGTTGGGGCGTCGCTCGATGCGGGGGCAGCACCTACCTCAGGGCTCTCGGCCGGTGATCAGGTCGATCTCCTTGGCGTCGTGAAGGGAACGTCGGCCGCGCCCGGCGATGCAGCGGTCGCGTCGGTGCTCGGCTCGGGCACGGTGTGGTCGGTCGAGCGCGTCGGGTCGGGTTCCACGTCGACCAAGCTCTGGGTGTCCGTACTCGTGCCAGCGGACGTCCAGGCAGAAGTCGCCCAAGCAGCATCGGATGGTCGGCTCAGACTCACGCTCGTGGGGGCAGAGGGATGATCGTCGTCCTGAGTTCCGTGCGAGGCGCTCCGGGGGTCACGTCCTGGTGTCTGCTGCTTGCAGCGGCATGGCCAGACGATCTGGGCCGTGAGCGCGCGGTGCTCGAGGCCGACGTCGACGGCGGTGTCCTCGGTGCGAGGTACGGCCTCGGTGTGGAGCCGGGCGTCGTGTCGCTCATCGCGTCGTTGCGTCACGGCGGCGATGCGGTCGCTGTCGCCGACCACGGGCGCATGGCAGCGCCCGGGCTCTGGCTGGTTCCTGGGCCCGAATCCGCCGAGCAGGCAGGCGCGGTCTGGTCAGGTACTGCTGGACACGTGGCTGCGCGTCTCGCCAGCGACGATCGGGTTTGGCTCGTCGATGGTGGACGCTTGTCGCAGACCAAGCCGACGATCCCGCTCGCCGAGTGGTCGACGCTCACCCTCGTGGTCTCTCGGTCGGCGTCCGAGGATCTTCTGCAGGTGCCTCGACGGGTCGCCTGGTTGCAACAACACGCGTCGACGGTCGGCGTGCTCGTTGTCGGAAAGGCGCCGTACGACAACAGCGAGCTGGCTGAGTTCTTCGGTACGGCGAGTGTGCGGTCAGCGGCGGACTCCGATGATCTGACCCAGATGGCAGGACAAGCGCTGACTCCGGGCAGAGCGCGTCGTTCGCTGCTGTGGCGATCGGCCGTCGAGGTCGCTGCGGACGTGGCGAGTCTTGCGGTTGCCCCCGTTCCGGCGGTGAGGGTCGACACATCGGGCATCGGTGAGAGGCGGTTCGCGTGAGCACGCCCGACCTGTTGCTCGTGACGTCAGCGACGCGCGCCGTTCAGGACGCTCTCGAAGCCGATGCGACAGAACGCGTTCGGACCGGCAAGCCACCTCTCACGCGCTCCGGCCAAGAGGCGCTCGCGTACAAGGTGCTAAGTGCGGAGCTGCAGCGGCACGACGCCGATCGGCTGGGTAGTGGTGGCGCTCGGCTCACGCCCGAGATGGAGCAGGCCGTCGTCGATCGAGTCCTTGCATTGGCAGTTGGCCTCGGGCCGGTCGAGCTGCTGCTCGCCGACGAGACGGTTGAGGAGATCGTGGCGTCGCGCTTCGACCTCGTGTTCGTCTACCGGTCGGACGGCACGGTCGAGCACCTCGACGAAAGGCTGTGGGCGAGCGAGCAGGAGCTGGAGGCATGGCTCTCGCATCTGGCCCGCA
Organism: uncultured Acidimicrobiaceae bacterium; assembly: GCA_937868025.1. Next base: position 541 of record CALMLJ010000611.1, on the reverse strand, counting down.
CCGCTGGACGCACGGAACGCCAATTCAACAATCAGGTGCCGCTGCTCGTCATGCGCTTAGGTGAAGGTCTGCGGCTGGCAGCGACTCGCGACGTTTCGCAGCACGTCTCGTTCGCTCTCCGCCGGAACACGTTGGGCAAGGTGACCCTCTCGGACCTTCTGGGCCTCGGGATGATGCCGGCCCCGGTGGCAGAGCTGCTCGCCGCATGCATGCGTTCGACAGAGATCCGGCTGGTGTTCTCCGGGCCGACCGGATCGGGGAAGTCCACCCTCGTTCGAGCATGCCTGGCCGAGCTGGGACCGATGGCCCGCGTGGTCGTCATCGAAGACACGGCCGAGCTCGATTTCTTCGATCCTGTGCTCCATCCGAACGTGGAGTCCTGGGAGGAGCGACTGGCGAACAACGAGGGAGAGGGTTCGATCTCCTCCGGCAGTCAGGTGAAGCATGCGCTTCGCTACCGGCCGGACTGGCTGGTCTTCGGTGAGGTACGCGACTCCGACGGTGCCGTGCCGATGTTGAAGGCGATGACGCACGGCCAGTC
>CALMLJ010000610.1 GCA_937868025.1 uncultured Acidimicrobiaceae bacterium | reverse complement strand
GCTTCTACCGGGCGACCGAGGCCCGGACCGCGCCGGGATCGGGCCTCGGGCTCGCGATCGTCAACCAGATCATCGAGGGCCATGGCGGGCGGGTGTTCGCCGGCAACCACGGGGGCGGAGCCGCCGTCGGGTTCGAGCTCCCCACTCCCCCAGCCTGACCCGCGTCTGACCCCGCGTCTGACCCGGGGCGGCGCTCCAGCGCCGGTGTGGGTCAGTCGATGGTGAGGTCGTCGAGGTCGGCTGCTGCGTCGACGATGCGCCAGCCGGCGACATCGTCGGACGCCAACACGATCCAGGTGCCGTCGTCGGCCCGACGGATCTGGCGCCCACCGGGGAGGACCGCGCCGGTGGACCGCGCCTTCACCTCGATCTCGAACGTCGCAGCGATCAGCTCGAGTTCATCGGGACCGAGACGACGGGGTCGCAGCAGCACGTCGATGCCGGCTGGCCCACAATGACGCCAGGCCTCGGTGAGCGCGGGCGCCGATTCGGGCGGGCAGCCCGCCGCCGCTGCGACCACCGCCGACACGGAGTCGGGCGCCGCAAGCGTGCCCGAGGCGCTCCGGCGGACGGCGTCGGCGATCAGGTCGAGATCGAGGCCCGCACCCGAGGCCGGCGCTCCCAACAGCGCACCGGCCCGGGCAGCTGCATCGCGCACCAGGCGATCGAGACCCGCCTGGTCGAAGCCGAGTTCGGCGGACGGCGGGGCGGCCCCCACCCGCGGCCGACCGGGGGCACGGCGGCGGCGATCGATCGTCGGGATCTCGCCGAGACGGCGCTTCCACGCCGTGGCGGCCGACATCGTCGGATCGGCGGGACGACCCGGGATCGCTGACACCCGCTGATCGGCGGCGGCGCGTTCACGATCACGACCCGATGACACCGGGACCATGCCCTGCACCAACGCCGACCGATCGCCCCCACGCAACATCACCAACAGCAGTGGGTCGGCATCGAGCGCTTCGGCGAGGCGACACACCACTGCGGCCGCGTGGACACACGACTCGGCGAGGTTGCCGCAACTGCAGTCGATCGAGACGTCACGGACACCGGGGAGCAGACCACAGCCGACCGCCTCGAGGCGGTCGTGCAACGCCTCGGGCAGCGCGCCCTCGAGCACGGCGGCGACCAGCCGGCTCGAACCGGCCAGCGTCGCGCGAACCGTCGCCCACTGTTCGTCGGTGAACCGACGGACGCCGACCCGGACCCTGCGTTCGAGCGAGCTGCGGCCCCGGACCACACCACCGACCGAACCCGGCTCGACGGTGAACTCGTCGACGGCCCCCCGGGCGGCGAGGCCCCGGCCCCGGCTCAGCTCGGTGCCCTCGAACGTGCGCGCCGCCACCATCCGCTCGATCCACGCCGCGCCCCACGACGTCGTGCGCATCGGCGACCCGGCGCTCACAGCAGGACCCCCGAACGGAAGTGGGCCGCCGACCGGAGTGTCACCAGCTCGGCGAGTTGGCGGTCGTCGAGATCGGCGATCCACGTCTCGCCGCCACCGACCACACTCTCGGCGAGCGAACGCTTGCGTTCGATCATCTCGGCGATGCGTTCGTCGATCGTGCCCTCCGAGATCATGCGGTGGACGACCACCGGTCGGGTCTGGCCGATGCGCCACGCCCGGTCGGTCGCCTGGTCCTCGACGGCGGGGTTCCACCACCGGTCGAAGTGGACGACCTGGGTGGCGGCGGTCAGGTTGAGGCCGGTGCCGCCGGCCTTGAGGGAGATGACGAGCACGGGAATGTCGCCGGCCTGGAACCGGTCGACGAGGCGGTCGCGGGCGTCGGCCGACAGGCCACCGTGCAGCACCTCCGCGTCGATGCCCTCCTCGGCGAACCGGCGCCGGAGCAGATGGCACATCTCGACGTACTGCGAGAAGACCAGCACACGCTCCTCGCCCTCGACGGCGGCACCGACCAGCTCCACAGTGGCGTCGAGCTTGCCCGACCGACCGTCGAGCGGCCCGTCGATCTCGTGCAGGTACTGACCGGGGTGGTTGGCGATCTGCTTGAGCGCCGTCAGCAGCCGGAACACCATGCCCACGCGGGTGGCGCCCTCGGATCCGTTGATCTGGAACAGTGACTCCCGCACCAGCGCCTCGTACATCGACAGTTGCTCGACGCTGAGCGGCACCACCACATCGTGCTGGGTACGGCTCGGCAGGTCGGGGGCGACGCCGTCGTCGGTCTTGCGGCGCCGCAACATGAACGGCTTGGTGAGGAGGGACAGTCGCTGGGACGTCGTGCGAACGCCCCGACGCTCGATCGGCACCGCGAACTGGGTGCGGAAGTGCTCGGCGCTGCCGAGGAGGCCCGGCGTCGTCCAGTCGAGCAGGGCCCAGAGCTCGCTCAGGCGGTTCTCGACCGGGGTACCGGTGAGGGCGATCCGGGCGTCGGCGGGGATGCTACGGATCGCCCGGGACGTACGCGCCCGGGGGTTCTTGATCGACTGCGCCTCGTCGGCCACGACCACACCCCACCCGACCTCGGCCAGGTCGTCGGCCATGCGCCGCATCACGCCGTAGGTGACGAGCACGATCTCGTCGGACGCCAGGCCGGCGAGGCTTCGATCGGGACCCGACAGCTTGCGGACCGGGACGTCGGGAGCGAACCGGGCGATCTCCCGCGCCCAGTTGCCGAGCACCGACGTGGGACACACGACCAGGGTCGGCGCAGCGATCGGGCGGGATCGCGCCAGGACCAGGTGGAGGGCGATGACCTGCACGGTCTTGCCGAGCCCCATGTCGTCGGCCAGGACTCCCCCGAGACCGGCCCGGCACAGGTCGGCCATCCACGCCACGCCACGTCGCTGATACGGGCGGAGCGTCGCGGCCAGCCCCTCGGGCTCGGCCTCCTCGCGGAGACCCGCCAGCTCGCCGAGCCGCAGGCGCAGGGTGTCGGCGAAGCCGGCGGCGACGACCTCGACCGTGGCCCCGTCGTCGTCGACCACCTCGCCGGCCAGGGCTGCCGCCAGGCCCGATGGGCCGTCGAGGCCACTCGGGACCTGGCGGATGCGGCGCATCACCTCGGCGTCGGTGCGCACCCAACGGCCCCGCATCCAGACGAGGCCGCGCTTGGCGTCGGCGAGCGCGTCGAGCTCGATGTCGTCGAGTGGCACCCCGTCGCACAGGACCTCCCACCGGAAGTCGAGCAGCGTGCCCAACCCCACCATCGGCTCCTTGCCGGCGACGGGAGGAGGCGCCGACGCGACGAGGCGGGGTCGGAGATCGGCGACGAACGACGCCGGCCACAGCACCTCGACACCGGCGGCCTCGAGGTCTTCCGCGACCTCGATGAGATCTTCGATCTCGTCCACGTCGACCGCGACGCGACCGGGGAGTTCGTCGTGGTCGAGCACCCGGTCGAGCGTCGGCCACCACCGAGCCGCTCGGCTGAGGGCGACCAACAACTCGGCTCCGGCGCCGGCACCGAGACGCGCCCGGAGCATCGGCGGGCAGTCGGCCAACTCGTCGGCGTCGACGACCAATGACGGATCCTGCGTGCTGCGCAGCTGGAGGACGACGTCGAACCGGGCGGTGGTCTCGTCGTCGCTGCGTTCCTGTACGAGGTCGACGCGGAGCCCGAGGCGGGTGGCGCTGGTGAGGTGGCCGAAGGCTGCACCGATCCACGGTCGGAGCGGCTCGGCCGGCGACGGGGTTGCGCCGGCGAACAGGTGCGAACCCAGCGCGAGCGGCGCCGCGGCCGTACGGACGAACGCGTCGGCCACGGCGTCGAGGAACGATCGCAACAGCCACGCCGGGTCGGCCACCTCGGACCGGCCCGACGGTGCTGCGATCGCATGCGCCTCGGGTGGGCATGCCGCCACGAGCCGAGCCAGCACGGCGTGGTCGGCCGGTTCGAGGGGGTCGATCTGCCAGGCGTCCCACCCGCCCGTCGTCACGGCCGGGATGAGATGACCGCGGGCGATCAGGTCGAGCGCAACGACCGTCGCCGCCGACCACCATCGCGCCGAGACCGACGCCGGCGGCACCCCGGGCGCAGCACCGTCGAGCTCGAGCAGCGGCACGATGGCGTCGGCCAGGGTGACCTGCCGGACGGCCACCGACTCACGACGCGGCCGGTCGCCGCGAGGCACCACGACGTCGAGCATCGCGTCGGCACCCGGATCGTCGGCGAACAGGCCCGTGGCCGCGTCGGGCCGCCAGCACGCGAGACTCGACGCCCGCGGCGGATCGGCCGGCACGAACGTGACCGCCGCCGTCCAGTCGTCACACCGATCGGTGGCCCCGTCTGCCATGACGGACACCATAGCGCGCGACACGAACAGGTGTTCGAGGTCCGAACTTTCCCGCCCACCGGGCGGGAAAGGCTGCCTACACTGACCTCATTCGAGCGGGCCACAAGGGCTCGTTCAATGCGAGAGAAGAGAATCCGTTGGCAACAGGGACCGTGAAGTTCTTCAACACTGAGAAGGGCTACGGCTTCATCTCACGTGAGGGAGGCGATGATGTGTTCGTCCACTACTCCAACATCGAAGGAAGCGGCTACCGCTCACTCGAGGAAGGCCAGGCCGTCGAGTTCGACGTCGCTCCGGGCCGCAAGGGCGAGGAAGCCCAGAACGTGAAGGTCATCTGACCACCGACGAGACGCTTCTCAACCGAGAGATCGAGATGAACGACCGAGGCCTGGCCTCGGTCGTTCGTCGTGGTGGGCCCGGGTCCGGCTGACCCGGCGTCCATCGCACTCGGCCGCGTCAGGCAAGCACCTCGGCCATCCGGTCGAGTTCGGCGATGTCGGTCGTCGTCGGCACGAGTTGGATCTCGTCGAAACCGGCGGCGCGGGCGTCGTCGACAGCGCGGCGGATCGCGTCGGGCCCCGCCGCGGTGCACGACGCCGCCAGCGCGTCGGCGAACTCGGCGCCGAACACCGACAGGTAGCGCGCCGCGTACAAGCGCAACTGGCTCTCGGCATCGGGGCCGAGCGCGCACCAGAAGCTCGTCATGCGGTAGGGGGCGGTGTCACGGCCCGCCGCCTCCCACGCCGCGTCCATCGCAGCAACACTTCGCCCGAGGGCGTCGGCCGACGGGTCCATCTCGAACCCGGCGATCCCGTCCGCCCAGCGCGCCGATCGAGCGATCGACTTCGGACCCATCGCACCGCTCAGGATCGGCAGGTGCTCCTGGACCGGCTTGGGACCGACGGGGTCGAGGCCCTCGCCCGGCGACTCCTGGGCCCACAACGAACGAATGCGGTCGACCTGGTGGTCGAGCCGATCGAACCGGTGGTCGAACGGCGAGTCCAGCGTTCGGTAGTCCTCGTTGCGTCCGCCGACCCCGACGCCGAGCGTGTACCGACCGCCGGAGAGCACATCGAGGGTCGCCGATTGCTTGGCCACCCACGCCTCGGCGTGCATGGGCAGCACCACGATGGTGGAGATCAGGCGCACCCGCTCGGTCACGGCAGCGGCCGCCGCCAGCACCGAGAACAGCTCGAGGTTCTGGTAGGCGATGCGCTCGCCGAACCCGATCGTCGAATAGCCGTCCGCCTCGATGCGCCGACACCACTCGAGCACGGTGGGGCCGTCGATCCCGGCGATCATGGTGGGGAGCGACCAACCGATCTTCATGTCGGTCACGCGTCTCCCCCCGTCGTGGTCTCGGTCGCCGGCTCGTTGCTCTCGGTCACTGCGTCCCCCGTGGTGTCGTCGTCGTAGATCAGCAGGCACTCCACCTCGCGGTCGGCCTGGTCGTTCCAGCTGGATTCGGTGGGCTGAAGGTAGACCACCTTCACGTCGTCGGGCATCTGCGCCGCGGGGTAGCCGAGGTTCGGCTCGAACAGCAGGAAACACTGATGCTCCGCCTCCTGGTCGACCACCTCCTCGCCCGGATAGGTGCGGGGTCCGTCGAGTTGGGTCACGCCGTAGACCTGGTAGCGGTGCGGTTCGGAGCAATCGACCGTGGGCGGGGCGGGCTCACGCTCCCCCACCACCTTCGCCGTGCTCGGCAGGCACTCGCCGCGGTGCAACGACTCGTAGTCGGTGCCACCGCACCCGACCGCGCCGACGAGTGCCAACGCTACGACCACGATCCTCGACCTGCGTTTGCTCATCGCTCCGTCACCTCGACCTCGAACATCTCGGGCCAGTTCTTTCCGGTCAGCCACAGTCGGTTCGGCGGGTCGCCGGGCCGATGGGCGATGCCGTTGAGGGTCATCTCGGCGGTCCGCTCCGGGGCCTCCCACAGCGCCGACGCGTCGATCACGCCGGTCACGTGACCGGTCGACGGGTCGATGCGGAGGATCTCGTCGGAGTGCCACACGTTCGCCCAGATCACCCCGTCCACCCACTCGAGTTCGTTGATCTCGTCGACGGGATCGCCGCCGCGGGTGACGTCGACGGTGGCGGTCGGTTCGAACGTCGCCGCGTCGCGGCGGGTGAGGGTCGGCGAGCCGTCGCTCTGGACGAACTCCTCGCCGTCGAACGTGAGGCCCCAGCCCTCGCCCTCGTACTCGAACACGCCCGTTGCGGTGAGGTCGTCGATCGACCAGCGGTGGGCGACGCCGTCCTTCCACGTCAGTTGCACGAGCCCGTCGGGACCCACCGCGAGGCCTTCGCCGAACTGCGCGGGGTCGAGGCGCGACTCCCCCATGACCGCTCCCGTCGTGGGATCGACCTCGCGGACCGAGGAGTTGCCCTCCAACCCGAGGCTCTCGAACAGGCGCCCGCCGTCGCCGAAGGTGAAGCCCTCGGTGAACGCTGCGGTGTCGTGGGGAGACCGGCTCACGATCTCGAACGACAACTCGCTGACCCCCGCTGCACCCGGTGCCACGGTCGTCGAGGCCGAGTCGCCACCGCCCCCGTTGCAACCAGCAGCCACCAGCACCACAGCGCTCACGAGCGCGACGAATCGGCGGCGTGACGACATGGGCGGAACCCTACGCCGCCTCACATGAAGCTGGTGTCCTGCCCCAGGCCCAGGTCGGGCCAGGCGCCGGCGATCGTGGACTGGTAGTTGCCGAGCCCGGTCCCACCGGTCGCCGGGTCGTGGTAGCGGACGAGGTTGTCGCGGATCTGATGGATCCGGCGCTGCACGTCGATCGGCCGGGTGTCGGGCACGTGTTCTCCCTCGACGAAGAGCGGGCCCCGCCACGCACCGTGCCAGTGGCCGTCGAGACCGAAGTACTTGCCGAGACCGAGGTGCAACCCGGCGTCGCCCGCCGGCTCGATCTCGATCGGCCGCGCCGTCCCGTCGGCCATCGTGAAGTGGAGGACCCCACCGATCAGACGTCGGTTGGCGGGGTCGTAGGTGAGCTCGGGACGGAGGGCGGCGAACTCCTCGACACGACCGTCGGGCCACTCGATGCCGCCGGACAGCTTGCGCTGCTGGAATCCGAACGCGTCGAGCTCCTGGAAGAAGTGGTGGATGCCGTACGGCTCGCCGTCGCCCGTCGTCATCAACGCCGGCGACCAGCCGAACCGCCACTGCAGTCCTTCGATCGTGTCCAACTCATGGGGCGGCGCGAGATCGCGAGGGTGCTCACCCACGTGGTACCGGACTCCCCAGCTGTGGTCGCGGGTCATGATCCACTCGTCGTCGTGCACTTCGGTACGCACGCCGTCCACGTCGACCCAACCCGACGCGACGCCGATCTGGTGGTAGCGCGTGAGGTCGGCGGCGACCCGCGCTCCCGACGGACTACGTGATGCGTCACGCCCTTCGAGCCGCGCCGGCAGCACGGCGCGGAACGTCACGTCGTAGGAGATCGGCTGGTGCTCGGTCGGTTCGAGTGCGAACCGCACGGCCTGCATCGGCTCGACGATCTCGTAGGTCAGGGGCCCGACCGCGGTCGACTCGAACTCGGGCGCCAGCTGCCGGCTGGCCCGCACGACCCGGTTCTCGTTGCCGACGGCGACACCGCCGTAGGCATCGATGACGTCGCGGTTCACGTACTTGCCCAGGCCGAAGCCGAGTTGCATGCTGCCGTCACGGGCGGCCGCCATGGCGCACACCTTCTCCGTCCACGAGAGGTCGCTCTGGCTGACCGTCGCGAAGGTGTCGGCGTACTGGTGGACGAGCAGCTCGTCCGAGGGGCCGAGCGGGCCGTTGCCGCTCATGAGGATCTCCGGGTGGGCATGCGCTACCTCCGATAGGTGCTGACGACTTCGACGTGAGCCGTGTTGGGGAACAGGTCGACGAGGGTGATCGCGTCGAGGCGGTAGCCCGCCGCGGTGAGGAGCCCGGCATCGCGCCCGAGCGAGCCGGCGTCGCAACTGATCAGCACCACGAGTGGGGCGCCGGTCGCGGCGACGTTGGCGACGCCCTCCCTGCCGAGGCCGGCCCGGGAGGGGTCGGCGATCACGACGTCGGCCGGTTCGGGCGTCCATCGTTCGAACGTGGAGGACCGAACTGCGACCCTGTCACCGAGGTGAGCAAGGTTCACTCGAGCGTCCGCGACCGACGACCGGTTCGACTCGACGGTAACGACCCGATCGAAGCGGTCGCCGATCGTCGCCGCGAACAGGCCCACACCGCTGCACAGGTCGACGAGGGTGCCGGTCGGGTCGGGGCCGATCGCCTCGTCGACGACGGACACGAGGGCGGCGGCGCCGTCGGCGCGCGTCTGGAAGAACGAACGAGGCGAGATCCGGAAGCGGCGACCGGCGATCTCCTCGTGGATGACCGTGCCCTCGTCCGGCTCACTGCCGCCGACGAACACGGCCTGCTCGCCGGTGTCGGCGCCCACCCGGATCGTCACCTCGTCGGCGTCGCCGTAGCGGCCGTTCACCAACATCCCCTCGACGACCGGATGCGCGACCTCGCACGAGGCCACAGTGACGACATCGTGGGACCGGCGGTGGCGCAGGCCGGCGCGTCCATCGACGACTGCGGCGCGGATCGTGGTGCGGAATCCGGTCGTGGCCAGGTCGGGGCCCGGGTCGATGTCGGGAAGGTCGGCGAGGCGACCGAGACGTCGTAACGAGTCGGCGACCATCGCCGCCTTCATCTCGCGTTGCGCCGCGTGCGATGCGTGGGCGAGGTCGCACCCACCGCAGCCGTTGGCGATCTCGGGACAGCTCGGGAGCACCCGACCGGGCGCCGGTTCGAGCACGTCGAGCACCCGACCACGGCGGAACGACTTCTTCGTCTCGACGATCTCGACGCTGACCCGTTCACCCACGAGGGCACCCTCGACGAACACGACGCGACCGTCACCGTCGCGGGCGATACCCGCTCCCCCGACGGCCACACCGGTCGTCACGAGGTCGAGCGGGTCGGTCCGGTTCACGCTGCCGACCCTACGCTGCGGGCACGCTCACGTTCGTCGCCGAGCGAGACACCCATCAACCAGCGACGCACATTCGGTGGTGATCACCGGCCCCCGATGTCAGGTCCGGTGGGGTGTCCCCGGTAGCGTTGGGGCGTGCAGGCGAACCCGGCCGACCCCACCGGTCCGAACGACCCGACGACTGAGACCCTCCTCATCACCGTCTCCGGTCCCGACCACCCCGGCGTCACGTCCAACCTCATGTCGCTGTTGACGGCCGCGGGCGCGTCGATCGGCGACGTCGAACAGGTGGTGGTCCGCGGTCACCTCGTCCTCGGGGTCGTTGCGACCATCCCGACGACCGCCGACGGCACCAACGACTCGCTCCGCAAGGACCTGCTGCTGTTCGGCTACCAGGAGGATCTCCAGGTCACCTTCGACGAGGTCGACGCCACACCCACCGATCGCCGCCCCGGGCTCGTCGTCACGGTCATCGCTCCGACGGTCACGTCCACGCACTTCAGCGCCGTCGCCACCGCGATCCGCGGCTGCGGTGGCAACATCGACCGCATCGTGCGCATCGCCCGCTACCCGGTGATGGCGTACGAGCTGGCGGTGCACCGGGCCGACGTCGAGTCGCTCCGCCGCGACCTGGTCGACCTCGCCCGGGTCCACCGGCTCGACATCGCCCTGCAACCCGAGGGTCTCGGGCGCCGCGCCCAGCGCCTCGTGGTGCTCGACGTCGATTCGACCCTGATCCAGGACGAGGTCATCGAGCTGCTCGCCGACGAGGCGGGCTGTGGGGACGAGGTCCGCCACATCACCGAACGGGCGATGGCCGGCGAGCTCGACTTCGAGCAGGCCCTACGCGAACGGGTGGCGCTGCTCGCCGGTCTGACCGACGCCGACCTGCTCCGGGCCCGCGACCGCGTGCGCCTCACGCCCGGCGCTCGCACGTTCGTCCGAACGCTGCAACGCCTCGGCTTCAAGATCGCGATCGTGTCGGGCGGCTTCACGTACTTCACGGATCACCTGCGCGACGAACTCGGGCTCGACCACGCGTTCGCCAACGAGCTGGAGGCCGTCGACGGCGTACTCACCGGCAACGTCGTCGGGCGGGTGATCGACCGCGCCCGCAAGGCCGAACTGCTGGAGGAGGTCGCCCGCGTCGAGGGCATCAGCGTCGACCAGACGGTGGCCGTCGGCGACGGCGCAAACGACCTCGACATGTTGGCGGCGGCCGGGCTCGGCATCGCGTTCAACGCCAAGCCGGTGGTGCAGGATGCCGCCCACACCTCGGTGAACGTGCCCTACCTCGACGCCATCCTCTTCGTGCTGGGGGTCCGCCGGTCCGAGGTCGAGGCGGCCGACGAGGCCGACGGCGTCGTGACCGAGGCCCCGCCGACCTGATCGATCTGTCGGCCTCAGCGAGTGAGGATCACCGAGCCCCACCCGTCGAGCTCGCGGCGCCGCACTTCGGTGAGCGCGGGATAGGCGGCGATTGCGGCATCGACCTGATCGTCGAGGAGCCCACTCAGGATGATCGCTCCGCCCTCGACCAGGTGTCCGGTGAGGACGGTGGCGAGGTCGGCCAGCACGGACAGGCCGATGTTGGCCACGATGAGGTCGAAGGGACCGTCGACGATGGCGACGGGCGTGGACGACACCTCGATGAGGTCCCCCACGCCGTTGACCATCGCGTTGGCGAGCGTCGCCTCGACGGCGGCCGGGTCGATGTCGACGGCGACGACGGTGTGGGCTCCTCTGATCGCCGCGACGATGGCGAGGAGACCGCTGCCGCACCCGACGTCGAGGACGCGCCGACCGTCGAGCCCTCCGGCTGCGAGGAGGTCCTCGGCGGCGAGCAGCGTGGACGGATGCGCCCCGTGACCCCAGGCTCGACCGGGGTCGAGGGACACCACGAGGTCGCCCGGTTCGGCGATGGGAGCGATCCACGGCGGCTGCACGACGATGCCCCCGCTCAGGCGCGCCGCCTTGGCGTACGGCCGCCAACTGTCGACCCACTGGTCGGGGTCCATCCGCCCGCGAACGACGGGCCAGTGCCGGTCGAGCGCTGCGGCGACGTCGTCGCTGTGTTCCTCGGGGACGCCGGCGATCAGCTTCACCCGCCCATCGGGCTGGGAGCGTTCCTCGATCCCCGCGACGCCGGTCGCCCACATGATGCCCCCGGCCAGCTCGGCCTCGGAGGCGTCCACCACGATCTCGATCGAATCCACGTCCAGCAGGGTACGGCGGCGAGCCGCCAGTGCGGTCAGCGGCGAGCCGCCAGTGCGGTCAGCGGCGAGCCGCCAGTGCGGTCAGCGCTAGTTTGGGGCGATGTCCCTCGACACGCCCGGTACCGACCGAGAGATCCACATCGCCCCGTCCGTGCTCCCCGCCGACTTCGCCCGGTTGGGCGAGGAGTGCCAGGCCCTCGAGAAGGCCGGCGTCGACCGCATCCAGTGGGACGTGATGGACGGCGTCTTCGTCCCCAACCTGACCTTCGGGCCCGACGTCATCGCTGCCACCCGAGACCTCGTCGCCGTGCCGTTCGAGGCGCACCTCATGGTCGTCGAGCCCGACAAGCTGATGGCTCGCTACGTCGAAGCCGGCTGTCAGGTGATCATCGTCCACGCCGAGGCATGCCTCCACCTGCACCGCACGCTCGGGGCGATCCGCGAGCTGGGCGCGTCGCCTGCCGTCGCGCTCAACCCTGCAACACCAGCGTCATCGATCCGTCACGTTCTCGACCTCGTCGACATGGTGCTCGTCATGACGGTGAACCCCGGTTTCGGTGGGCAGGCCTACCTGTCGTCGATGGAACCGAAGGTCGCCGAGATCCGGCGTTGGATCGTCGAGGGCGGCTACGACTGCGACCTCGAGGTCGACGGCGGTGTGTCACCGGCGACGGTGTCGGGTGCCGCCGCAGCAGGGGCCAACGTGTTGGTCGCCGGCAGTGCGCTCTTCCGTGATCCCGAGGGGCTGGGCCATGCCACGGCCGAGATCCGGCGACTCGGCGAGGCGGCGGCGACCGGGGCGTGATCGTGCGCCACGACGCCGCCCGTTTCCGCCGACAGGTCGGGGCGGTCGCGATGGCCGTGTTGTCGGGGTCAGTCGGCCTCACCGCGTGCACGAGCAGCGAAGACCAGTTCTGCGGTCGCCTGCGCGACGACTACCAGCTCGAGGAGTTGGTCACCGCCATCGAGAAGCACGATCAGCGGCGGATCACCGAGCGCCTCGAAGCGCTCCGTGAACTCCAGGACGTCGCTCCCGACGAGATCCACGACGACGTCCGGATGGTCGTCGACGCGGTCAGCGGCGCGGTGCGCGCCGTGACCAAGGCACCCGGTGCCAACGGCGAGGAGGTCCCCGTCGACCTCACGTTGCTCCGCCAGCAGTTGGCCGAGATTCAGGAACCTGCTCAACACGTCGCGGATTTTGCCGACAGGAGTTGTGGGTTGAAGCTCAATCCGTAATCCTTTCGTCATCAGAATGCAACATTGGGCCTCGGAGTCGTGTTAGGTTCTCGGCCTACATGAGGGGTTCTGCTGGAGGAGCACCATGACTGACACGTCACGCCGTCGTCCGAGTTTCCGCGTACTTGCGCTCATCACGGTCTGTCTCCTCGGGGTCGCGACCCTGAGCACCGGCTGCAAGCCGACCGAGTTCAGCGGCAAGGCCCAGAACCTCATCAACAGCGAGCGGGCCAGGCGTGGCCTCCCCGAACTGGCCTGGGACGAGAACGCCGCCGACAAGGCGCAGGCGTGGGCGCAGAAGCTGGCGGCGAGCCGCTCGCTCTCCCACAGCCGGCTCACCGACGGCATCGAGGGCAGCTGGTCCGTGCTCGGCGAGAACGTCGGCTTCGCCCGCAGCATCGACGAGACCCACAACGGGTTCATGAACTCGGCGAAGCACCGCGAGGCGATCCTCAACGGTGGCTACAGCTCCGTCGGGATCGGCGTCGCCCAGAACGGCGGGCTCGTGTACGTCGTCGAAGTGTTCCGAGGCTGACCCGACCCGACCGAGGTCGCCCCGCAATCAGAACGGCCCGCTCACTCGATCGAGTGAGCGGGCCGTTTCTGTTGTCGATCGATGTCGACGTGCGATCAGCTCGTCTCGCCGCGGCGGACGATGACCCGGTCGATGATGCCGTAGTCCTTGGCCTGCTCGGCGGTGAACCAACGGTCACGGTCGGAGTCCTTGATGATCTGCTCGACGGTCTGACCGGTGTTCTCGGCGATGCGCTCGGACAGCATCTGCTTGATGTACACCATCTGCTCGGCCTGGATCTTGATGTCGGCCGCCTGGCCCTGAAAGCCGCCGGACGGCTGGTGCATCATGATTCGGGCGCTCGGCAGGGCGAAGCGCTTGCCCTTCTCGCCGGCGCACAACAGGAACTGGCCCATCGACGCAGCAAGGCCCATGCACACGGTGGCCACGTTGGGCTTGATGAAGTTCATCGTGTCGTAGATGGCCAGGCCGGCCGTCACCGAGCCGCCGGGCGAGTTGATGTACAGCCAGATGTCGGCCGAGTCGTCCTCGCCGTCGAGGTAGAGCAGCTGGGCCGCGATGAGGTTCGCGATCTGGTCGTTGACCTCGGAACCGAGGATGACGATGCGGTTCTTGAGCAGCTTGTTCTGGACGTCACCGGCGGGGTCGAAGCCGTTGCTCATCATCGGGGGAATCGAGAGATCTGAAGACATTCCGGTCAGGTTAGCTGCGCTGACCGCCGACGAGGTTCCGCCGGCGTTCGACGGCGCGCCCCGACGGAGCAGGCACAACTGTGCTGAAGTACGGACCAGGTCATCGAGCCGACTTCGCCCGATCCACAGAGGAGCACCCATGAAGGCACTCATCGCCACCGACGGGACGACCGCAGCGATCACCGCCGCGCACGGAGCGGTCGCGCTGCTCCATCCCGATCTCGAGATCGAGATCGTACGCGTCATCCCCGAGGAGGAGGACCCCAACGACAGCGCCGGCGGATTCGAGGGGCCGCTCATCACCGAGGAGGAGGCCGAGGCCGCCCACCGCGCCGATGAGGCACGGGCCCAGTCCGATCTGGAATCGACGATTGCCGCACTCGGGGAACCCGCCACCGTCACCGTGGTCGAAGGCAACGACGCCGGCCGCGAGATCTGCCGCCTGGCCGCCGAACGCAACGCCGACGTGCTGGTCGTCGGCGCAAGCGACAAGGGGTGGTTTCGCCGCCTCGTCTCGGGATCGGTGATGGAGTACGCCGCGCACCATGCGCCGTGCCCGGTGCTGATCGTGCGTCACGCCGACGACTGATCGAGGCCCTCGACCGCGTCCGCCGGAAGTTGAGGGACCGGGCGACTCTTTTCTCAAGACGATTCCTGCAGCCGTCGAACCAAGTGAGGTCAATCGACGAATCAGGAAGTTGGGGACATGCAGCAGGCTGGTTGGTGGACGAACCGCGTCCGAACTCGGGGACAGGGTGGCTTCTCGGCCATGGGTGTCCTCATGTCGCTGGCCGCATCGGCGACCGTTGCGGGTGTGCTCGTGACCCACGGCGGGGGCCCGGTCGCGGCGGCCGAGCAGACGGCGTGCGAGTACGACAAGCGGATCGTCATCACGGCGATCGACGCCGACCGCCTGACCGACCCCGCCCTCGACTACGCAACGCCGGCCGGGCCCGATGGACTCGACGAGGTTCGGGCCAGTGGCTGGCTCCGCACCGAGACCGAGTACTGGCGCTACACGGGCCCCGACGCCGCCGGGGTGCCACAACTCGAGCTGCGGAACCCGGTGCCCGGCTGCGACTGACCCGCGTCGGCCGGTCAGTCGGGTCAGTCGGGTCGGGAATCGGCGTACGGCACCCCGAAGCGATCGACCGCAATGCCAACCTCGTCATCGATCGCGATCTCGTCGGGGTCACCCCGGTACTGCAACAGGAAGCGAACGCCTTCGTCGGTGACGACGACCACGATGCCGTAGGGCACGGCCTCGGCGAACGCGAAGTGCAGCGGACGGCGGGTGATCGTCCAGCTCACCACCCGTCCCACGGGAGCGACCGGCTCGAACGACCACACGTCGGTGCCGCACCCGGGACACCGGTAGCGGGCAGGGGTGCGCCACCGGCCGCACTCGCAGCGCTGGGCCGTCAGGCGACCGGCGAGCCGGTTGGCCTCGTACCAACGGGCGTGGAGGCCCGACGCGCCCGGGTCGGACTCCGGGAACCCCGTCATCGGCCCGCCCCCAACACGATCGCAGTGCCATCGCCGAAGTCGCCCCACCCGGTGACCGCGCCGACCTCGGCGCCGGCGACCTGACTGGCACCGGCGGTGCCCCGGAGCTGACGCACCATCTCGACGACGTGGTTCATCCCCCACACATGCCCCTGTGACAGCAGGCCACCGTGGGTGTTCACCGGCAACGCCCCACCGAGCTCGGCGGCGCCGCTCCGCACGAACGCACCCGCCTCACCCGGTCCGCACACCCCGAGCGCCTCCAGCTGCAGCAGGGCGATGTAGGTGAAGCAGTCGTAGATGCCGACGGTGTCGAGATCGCCGACACCGACGCCGGATCCCTCGAAGGCGCGTTGGGCGGCCCCGTGGAGCCCGATGTGCAGGAGGTCGTCGCGGCCGGCGATGTCGTCGGGTGGATCGGGGCGCCCCTCGCCGGCGCCCAGCACCGAGACCACCGGCTGGGCGAGGTCGCGGGCCCGTTCCTCCGAGGTCACCAGGATCGCGGCGGCAGCGTCGGTCTCGAGGCAGCAGTCGAGCACCCGAAACGGGTCGGAGATCATCGGCGATGCCAGGTAGTCCTCGAGTGTGAGGGGGCGATCGCGCATGACGGCGAGGTCGTTGTTCGCGGCATGGCGACGCATCGTCAGTGCGAACGCCGCGGCATCGTGCTCGTCGATCCCGTACGTGTGTCGGTACCGGTTGGCGACGGGCGCGTAGAACTGGGGTGGCCCGATGGCGCCCTGGGGCACCATCACGTCGGTGACGACGTCCTGAGCCGACGTCAGCGCGAGACCGTGCCGGGGCACCGGGACGCCCTCGCGGGGGCGCAACCACGAGAACCCGTTCCACCCGACGACGACCAGCACGCACGACGCTGCGCCACCGCGGACCGCAAGCGCTGCGTTGCGGATGGCGGCGATGCTCGACGCTCCGCCGAGCGACGAGGTCGCGGAGAAGGCCAGGTCGGTCACCCCGAGGTTGACGGCGAGCTCCTCGGCGCTGGTGTAGCCCGGCGGCGGGCAGATGCCGTCGATGTCGGTCCGGTCGAGGCCGGCGTCGTCGAGGGCGGCAAGGGATGCCTCGAGCATGAGCTCGACGGGGAGGAGCGGCGAGCCCCGGTGGAATGGCGTCTCGCCGACCCCGACGATCGCTGCGGCGCTCACGCGTCGACCACGATCGCCGTGGCGAGCTTGTCGTGCCACGTCTGCTTTCGGTCGTCCCACAGCATCCACAGGAACCCCAGGTTGCAGCACCAGCGGGAGATGAACAGCGCTGCCAGGAACCGTCCGAACGACCGGCCGACCCCGATCGGTCGGCCCGTGGCGGAGTCGATGACCCGGACCCCGGCGGCCCGGCTCCCGATCGACTGACCGGTGAGACCGATGGGGCGGACGATGACGAAGAACGACAGCAGGACGTATGCGAGGAACGCTGCGATGAGGTACGGACCGACAGCCCCGAGATCGGCGCCGCACGACGTGTACACCCCGCCGCTCGAGTCGTAGGTCGTGGTGCACGCGTCCTGCGGGGACGTCGCGATGCCGACGCCGTAGAGGATCGCCGGAACCACACCCACGATCAGGCTGTCGATGAAGTTCGCCCCGAGACGGGACCAGAACCCGGCGTAGCTCGGGGCGCGCATGCCGGGCCGATAGGCCTGGTAGCCCCCACCGTAGGGAGCGCCTGGGCCGCCTGGGCCGCCGGGTCCGCCGGGTGGTGGGAGGTGCGGAGGTGGAGCCTCGCCGTAGGCCTCGGGTTGGATCCAGCCTCCCGGTGGAGCGGGCAGCCCAGGCCCGGGAGGGGCCGCGTACTGCCCGGCGATCGGTGGGAA
This sequence comes from uncultured Acidimicrobiaceae bacterium, assembly GCA_937868025.1. The sequence continues at coordinate 8,278 of CALMLJ010000610.1, read as the reverse complement.
CTGGGGCGGCGGGAACTGTGGCGGCTGCGGGGGCGGGAACTGCGGCGGGACCGACCCCTGCCCGGTCTCGGGCGACCCACCGCCGGGCGGAGCGAACGCGCCACCGCCGGGCGGAGCGAACGCGCCACCGCCGGGCGGAGCGAACGCGCCACCGCCGGGCGGAGCGAACGGCGACGGCGCGTCGACCGGCGGCTCGGGCCACGACCCCGAAATCGCACCCGTGGGATGGCCGAGCCCCGGTACCGGCTGGCCCGTCGGCTCGGGCAGGTCCTCCGGCGGTGGCGGCAGCGAGCTCATCGGGACTCCTTGGGGGCGCCCCGGCGACGACCTCGCCGGGGACCGACAACCGTAATACTGGCCGCCATGCCCGAGGGACATACGATTCACCGCCTCGCAGACGATCTCGCTGCCACGCTCGCCGGCGGGCCCGTCACCGCGACCTCGCCGCAAGGCCGGTTCGCCGACGGGGCGGCACTGATCTCCGGCGAACCGCTCGTGCGCAGCGACGCCTACGGCAAGTACCTGTTCTGCGAGTTCGGCGGCGGTGTGCTCCTCCACGTCCACCTCGGTCTCATCGGCAAGTTCCGTCCCCAACCGCCCGACGCCCCGGCCGGCGACACCATCCGGCTCCGCCTCGAGAACGACCGGGTCGCCTGGCACCTCACCGGGCCGGCCCGCTGCGACCTCGTCGATCCCGGCGAGAAGGCGGCGATCACCGCCCACCTCGGCCCCGACCCCCTCCGGCGGAGCGCTGACGCGCGCCGATTCGGGGAGCGTCTGGGCCGGACGACCAAACCGATCGGAGCGACCCTCCTCGACCAGCAGGTGATCGCCGGCATCGGCAACGTGTACCGCGCCGAGATCCTCTTCCTCCGTGGCATCCATCCGCTCCGCCCGTCGTCGTCGCTGTCCGCCGACGAGATCGACGGATTGTGGGTCGAGGCCCGACGGCAGCTGCGGCGGGGCGTTCGCCTCAACCGGATCGTCACCACCGATCCCCGCGAGATCGGCCGCCCCCTCGCCCGCATCGAGGGCGACGATCGCCTGTACGTGTACCACCGGTCCCACTGCCGTCGCTGCGGGACCGAGCTGCGCACGATCGAAGTCGGCGGACGGCCCCTCCAGTTCTGCCCCGTCCACCAACCGGACTGACGGCGCGGCGATAGCGTGCGGCGATGACGCCCCACGACCTGCCCACCCCGGCACTTGTCATCGGCCTCGACCAGCTCGACTACAACGTCGACACCATGGCGACGGTTCGACCCGGAGCCGCCCTGCGGTCACACGTCAAGGCCCACAAGTGCACCGAGTTGGCGCGCTACGCCGCGGTCCGCTCCGGATCCGACTCGTTCTGCTGCGCCACGGTGCGGGAGATGGTCGGCATGGCCGAGGCCGGCCTCGGCGTCGACCTGCTGCTCGCCAACGAGACCCTCGACGTCGATCGGCTCCGGCACCTCGCCTCCGTCGGGGCGGCAACCGACTCGCGGATCACGATCGCGATCGACTCCGAGGAGACGCTCGCCGCCGTCGTCGACGCGCAGCGCGACGGCCCCCTCGAGGTGCTGGTCGACGTCAACGTCGGGCTCCCCCGCTGTGGCATCGCGCCCGAACGGGCCGGAGCGCTCGCCGACGCCGCCCGCGCCGCGGGCATCGAGGTGCGCGGTACGAGGGCCACGTCGTCGGCAACACCGACCGGGTCTGGCGCGCCGAGCAGGTCGAGCTGTCGATGGCCCAGTTGCGCCGGGCCCACGGCGACGTCGGCGGCGACGTCACCTCGGCCGGCGGCACCGGCACCTACGACCTCCACACGTGGGCCGGTGAGGTGCAAGCGGGTTCGTACCTGCTCATGGACACCGCTTACCAGCAGCTCGACCTGCCCTTCCGCCAGGCACTCTCGGTGTGGGCGACGGTCATCTCTCGCAACGACGAGGCCGGGTTCGTCGTCGCCGACGCCGGCCTCAAAGCGTTCGGCATGGACCACGGCGAGCCGACCGTCGTCGGCCCCCACACCTTGTTCTTCACCTCTGACGAACACGCGACGATCGTGCCCGACCCGCCCGGCAGCATCACGATCGGACAGCGGGTCGAGATGTGGCCCGCGCACATCGACCCCACGATGGCGTTGCACGAGCGGGTCCACGTCGTTCGCGACGGAGAGGTCGTCGACACCTGGCCGATCGATCTGCGCAACTGGTGACGCCACCGTGCGGCGGCGCCGGCGAGAACAGGCGTCTGGTCAGGCCCGCCGCAGCGTGGCCGCAGCGTCCTCGGGAACGATGGGATTCGACAACGTGCCGGCGCCGGCTTCGCCCGCAGCGACGTAGCGAGCCACGCCGGGAGCCCGCTGCGGTGGCGCCAGGTGCACGTGCACGTGGTACTCGCCGTCGTGATTCGCGGGAGCCTGATGGATCCACATCAGGTACGGGAAGATGGGGCTGCGCTTCGGGTCGTCCGCCCAGAGTCGGTCGTAACGGCCCAGCACATCGGTGAGGATCCGGGCCAGCGAGTCGCGTCCGGCGTCGTCGAGATCGGCCAGTGAACCCACGTGCCGACGCGGCGCCAGGTCGACGCCGTACGGATAGCCCGACGCGAACGGCACCCAGGCCGCCCACTCGCCGTCGTCGACAACCACACGCTCAGCGACGTCGAGCTCCGTCGTGATCGACGAGCACACCACACAACCGATGTCGCGGGAGCGCCCGGCCTCGGTCGCCGGCAGCGGCGGCACGAAGGGGAACGCGTAGAGCTGCCCGTGGGGATGATGGATCGTCGCCCCCACCTCGGCGCCGCGGCTCTCGAACACGAGGACGTACTCGACTTCGGGACGCGCCAGGAGTGCCGCGGTGCGCTCGGCCCACAGGTCGACGACCTTGCGGACCTGCGCCACGCCCAGCGACCCGAGCGAGCCGTCGTGCACCGGGGAGTAGAGGATCACCTCCGCAGCGCCGACCGCCGCGGCGCGTCCCGTCGCCGCAGCCGCCGCGAGATCGACCGGCTCGCCGGGGGCGTAGGCGGGCCACCGGTTCACGAACGCCTTGGTGTCGTAGGGCTCCGGCGCCTCGAGGCCACCGACACAGAACGGGCAGCCGGTCGCCGGCAGGTTCGGGCGCGCCTGGCGGTTCCCGACGATGCTGACCCAGTTGCCCGTCAGCGGATCGAGCCGCAGCTCACCGCTCATCGGTGAGGAACTCCCGGAGCAACGCGGCCGCAGCGACCATCGCCCGGCCCCGGTGGCTGATCACGTGCTTCTCCGACGCGTCCATCTGGGCGAAGGTGCGCCCGTCGCCGTCGTCGGGCACGAACACGGGGTCGTACCCGAACCCCCCGTCACCGCTCGGGGAGCGCGCGATGCGGCCCTCGCACACTCCCTCGGCGAACAACGGCTCACGTCCCGGACGGGCGAGGCAGATGACCGTGCGGAACCGGGCCGTCCGATGCGTCGAGTCGACTTCTTCGAGGCGTTCGAGGAGGAGCGTGACGTTGTCGGCATCGACTGCGTCCTCACCGGCGAACCGCGCCGAACGCACCCCCGGCGCTCCGTCGAGCGCGTCGACCTCGAGGCCGGTGTCGTCGGCGATCGCCGCACCGTCGACGTGGTCGGCCACCGCCCGGGCCTTCAGCTCGGCGTTCGCCGCGAGCGTGTCGCCGTCCTCGACGACATCGGGCAGCTCCGCCGGCCGCGGCAACAGCTCCACGCCGTCACCGACGGCCGACGCGAAGATCTCCTCGATCTCCCGCAACTTCTTGGGGTTGGCGGTCGCAGCAGCGACGGCGAGAGCCACCGGACGCTCCGGATCAGCGCTTGTCGAACGAGCGGGCCGAGGGCGCCTCGGCGACCATCTCGCGTTGCAGCGTGACGATCTCGGTGATGCCACCCGTCGCGAGGTCGAGCAACGACGTCAGCTCGTCACGGCTGAACGGCACACCCTCGGCGGTGCCCTGCACCTCGACGAGGCCACCCGCGCCGGTCATCACGACGTTCATGTCGGTCTCGGCGCGGGAGTCCTCGACGTAGGGCAGGTCGAGGCGGGGCTCCCCCTCGATGATGCCGACCGAGACGGCGGCGCAGTGGTCGAGCACCGGGTGTCGGCTGACGAGCCCGGCCTGCACCATGCGGGTGCAGGCGTCGTGCAGCGCGATCCACGCGCCGGAGATCGATGCGGTGCGAGTGCCGCCGTCGGCCTGCAACACGTCGCAGTCGAGGTGGATCTGGCGCTCACCGAGCGCCTTCATGTCGACGACGGCCCGCAGCGACCGGCCGATCAGCCGCTCGATCTCGTGCGTGCGGCCCTTGGGCCCCTTGCGCTCCCGACCGATGCGGTCCGGCGACGAACCGGGAAGCATGGAGTACTCCGAGGTCACCCATCCCTTGCCGGTGTTCTTCATCCACCGCGGCACGTCGAGTTCGACCGTGGCCGTGCAGAGCACCTTCGTGTCGCCGAACGACACGAGGACCGAGCCGTGGGAGGTGGTCGTGAAGTCACGTTCGATGGTGATGGGGCGGAGTTCGTCGTTGGCGCGGCCGTCTGGTCTCATGGGCGCGACCCTAGTTCTGGCATGAGACGGCGCCGGCGAAGCCGACTCCGTGGCGTGGGCGGTGCAAGACTCCCCTGCCGTGGGGACCACCGACGTGGACGACGACGCGACATGGCTGGCGACGCTCGACCTGTGCGACCTCGACCGGTTCGCCCAGGGCTTCCCGCACGACACGTTCGACCGGCTCCGCCGCGTCGCCCCCGTCTGGTGGCATCCACCGACGCCCAACACTCCCGACGGCGAGGGGTTCTGGTGCGTCACGCGCCACGCCGACGTGCTCACCGTGGTGCGAGACCCCGAGACGTTCTCCTCGGAGTCCGGCCCGGGTCGTGACGGCAACGGCGGTACCACCCTCGTCGACATGCCCGCCGGGTTCGTCACCGGCGTGATGATGAACATGACCGACCCGCCGGCCCACCGGCGGATCCGGTCGATCACGCAGGCAGCGTTCACCCCGCGCACCATCGCCCGCCTCGACGACTGGTTACGGGCACTGGCGGAGCAGCTCGTCGGCGACGCGCTCGACGCCTGTTCCGACGAGGGCACGGTCGACGTCCTCACCGACGTCGCGGCCGAGCTTCCGCTGCAGACGATCGCCCAGTTGATGGGGGTCCCCCAGTCCGACCGTCACCAGCTCTTCGAGTGGACGAGCACGATCCTCGACTACGGCGACCGGTCGTTGACCGAGATCACCGACGAGTACGCCGCCGCCGGGCTCGGACTCCGAGCGTACGGCGACGCCACGATCGCCGAGCGGCGCACCACCGTGGCGCGTCACGGTGCCGCGATCGACGGCGACCTGCTCGGGCAGGTGCTGGCGGCCGACCCGCCGCTCAGCCCCGAGGAGGAGCAGGCGTTCTTCAGCCTGCTGTTCACGGCCGGATCCGAGACGACCCGCAACTCGATCGCCGGCGGGGTCCACGCCTTCGTCGAACGGCCCGGCGAGTGGCGTCGCCTGGTCGACGATCGCTCGCTGCTCCCGACAGCGGTCGAGGAGATCCTGCGCTGGACCAGTGCGACCGCCTACAACCGCCGCACCGCAACCCGCGACGTGGAGCTCGGCGGTCAGCGCATCGCGGCAGGACAGAAGGTGGCGCACTGGTACCCGTCAGCCAACCGCGACGAGTCGGTGTTCGCCGACGCCGGTCGGTTCGACGTGGGCCGTTCGCCCAACCCGCACCTTGCGTTCGGTCACGGCATCCACCACTGCCTCGGCGCCGCCCTGGCCCGCCGCGAGCTCACCGTCATGTTCGAGGTCCTCGCCGATCGTGTCGACGAGTTCGAGTCGACGGGTCCCATCGAATGGGGCCGTTCGAACAAGCACACCTCGATCCGCCATCTTCCCGTCCGCCTCGTCCCGAAAGGCTCCTCATGAAGGTCCACCTGAACGTCCGTGATTACCTCGACCGAGCGGTCCGGGTGTACCCCGATCGCACTGCGGTGATCGATGAGCCCGATCAGCCCGCTGCCCCGCTCGGTGGGGGTTCGCTGACCTACCGCGAGTTCGGGGAACACGCGGCGGCGCTCGCCGCCGGCCTCGACGCGCTGGGCGTCGGCGTGGGCGAACGCGTCGCCGTCGTCAGTCACAACTCGGCGCGCCTGCTCGTGGCGTTCTTCGGGGTGTGCGGATGGGGTCGGGTGCTCGTGCCGATCAACTTCCGCCTCCATCCCGAGGAGGTGCGCTACATCGTCGAGCAGAGCGGTGCCACGGTGCTCCTGGTCGATCCCGAACTCGCCGACGCGATGGCCGACATCGAGTGCGCCCACACGTTCGTGATCGGCACCGAATCCGACGCTGTGCTGTTCAAGTTCGACACCGAGCCCCGGGCCTGGGAGCCCGACGAGGACGCGACGGCGACGCTCAACTACACGTCGGGCACCACGGCGCGGCCGAAGGGCGTCGACTGCACCCACCGCCAGCTCTGGATGAATGCCGCCGTGTTCGGCTGGCAGGCCAGCGTGAACGACCGCGACGTGTACCTCCACACACTGCCGATGTTCCACTGCAACGGCTGGGGCCAGGTGTTCAGCGTGACCGGTATGGGCGGCACACACGTCGTCCTGCGCAAGGTCGACGGCGCCGAGATCCTCCGCCGCATCGAAGGGCACGGCGTCACCTACCTGTGCGCCGCCCCGGCGGTGGGGGCCATGGTCCTCGACGCCGCGGCGGCGAACGCCGACGGCGAGTTCGACCCGGTTCCGGGCCGCGACCGCGTGCGCATGGTCATGGCCGGCGCTCCGCCGCCGACGCGGACGATCGAGCGTGTGGAGGTCGAGCTCGGGTGGGAGTTCATCCAGATCTACGGGCTCACCGAGTCGTCGCCGCTGTTGACGATGAGCCGCTCGCGCTCGGAGTGGGACGATCTGACGCCGCGGGAACGCGCCGTCAAGCTCGGCCGCGCCGGGGCACCGGCGCTCGGCGTGGACCTCCAAGTCGACGACCAGGGCGAGGTGATCGCTCGATCGAACCACATCCTCAACGGCTACTGGGACAATCCCGCCGCCACCGACGAGGCGATCATCGACGGCTACTTCCACACCGGCGACGGCGGCACGATCGACGACGAGGGGTATCTCACGATCAGCGACCGCAAGAAGGACGTCATCATCACGGGTGGTGAGAACGTGAGCTCGATCGAGGTCGAGGACGCGCTCTTCAACCACGCCGACGTCGCCGAGGCGTGCGTGATCGGGGTGCCGTCGGACAAATGGGGCGAGACGATCAAAGCCCTCGTGGTGCTCGTGCCGGGAAGCGACCTCGCGGCGAAGTCGCACGAGGAGGTCGAGGCCGAACTGATCGCGTGGTGCCGGACGTCCCACGCCGGTTACAAGTGCCCGACCTCGATCGAGGTGCGCGACGATCTGTCGCGCACGGCCACCGGCAAGCTGCAGAAGTTCCGCCTCCGCGCCCCCTACTGGGAAGGCATCGAGCGGCAGGTCAACTGACCCCCTCGGCCCTCAATGCCCCCGGTTCTGCGGGTACTTGTCATCACCTGCTGGGGACAAGTACCCGCGAAAGCGGGCCGACCGGCGTAACGTCCCCGGCCATGGAGCAACAGCGGCTGAAGGTTCACCGGCGCAAGACCCACCTCGACGGCGCGGTGTACACAGTGCTCTCGCCTCGAGCCGACGAGGGCCCGGTCCTGAGCGTCGACATCGTCGAGGACGGAGCGACCATCACGGGCGATACCGCCGCCAGTGGCCTGCTCGGTCAGCTCTGCTGGGCGATGGCGTACCAGCACACGCCGTACACGATCGCTGTGGTCGACGGCGTCGCCGGGGCCCCGGTGGTCGTTGTCAACCTCGACCTCGGCGAGGTGTCGGAGGGATCGCTCACGGCGCTCGGCGCGCTCCTCCCGTGGACCACGACGTCGGACGGCACCGTCAACCTCAACACCCGCAGTCTCGAGTCCGCGGTCGCCAACGAGCCGGCGTTCTACGCCGACCAGAAGAAGGCCGGCATCGGCGACATCAAGCACCAGAGCCGGTTCGTGCGGCAGGTGGGCGACGTCCTCGTGCTCGGCGCCCCGGCCATCGTGCTGAAGTCGTGGGGTGTGCAGCTGAGCACCCCCGACGATGCCCGTCCGAAGTGGTTCCTGACCTCGCCGGCCTGAGCGGAGGTGGCCGAGGCCGTCAAGGACGCCGAGGTACCGAAGCGTGAGCAGCTCCTGAGGGACGAAGGAGCGAGCCTGAGCGGAGGTGGCCGAGGCCATCAAGGAAGTTTGATCTGTTCGGCCTTGTC